>NZ_PVWO01000222.1 GCF_003003845.1 Chamaesiphon polymorphus CCALA 037
GGGTTGGGGGGGTAACACAGCCTCCAACGAAGTCTATTAAACTTAATCTTTGCACCACAGCCCCACTCTCCCAAACACTCATCGATCGACATGACTAATGTTACAGAATCTCGCAGTCGAATAATGAAATCGTCGAATCCCCCAGATAACGATTGGCGATTGCTGTTGCGACTAGTGCCCTATGCTCGTCGTAGCGGTAAATTATTTCTGATATCATTTGGCTTGTTAATTCCATTAGCTATTTCCAATGCTATCCAACCCTTAATTATCGGTCAGGCAATTTCTAAAATAAGGAATGAAAAAACCTGGGATTTTGTGAGTAGTTTATCGATGTTGGACGGGTTAAATTTACTCACATTACTGCTGATGGCGACAGTAGTTGTGAGATTGATTTTAACAGCGGTACAAGGATATACCGTCCAACGGATCGGCCAACAAATTACTGCCGATATTCGGAACGATTTATTCGATCGAGTCACTTCGTTAGCGGTAAGATTTTTCGATCGGACGCCTGTGGGTAAGTTAATTACTCGCTTGACTAACGATGTCGAAGCTTTGGGCGATGTATTTACGACAGGCGCGATCGGGATTATCAGCGATCTCTTTTCGATCGTCGTGATGCTTTACTATATGTTTACGCTTCAGTGGCAAATCGCCGTGATATTGTTAATCATGTTAGTACCTGTCGGGGCAGTAGTCATTTATTTTCAGCAGGAATATCGCAAAGCGAACTATCGCGGTAGAGAAGAGTTATCGCAACTCAATTCGATGGTACAGGAAAATGTTGTCGGTATTAATGTCGTGCAATTGTTTAGGCGCGAAAAATATAATGCCGAACTATTTCGGACGGTGCGCGATCGATATATTAAAGAAATCGATAAAACTAATTTTCACGATTCGGCGGTATCGGCAACATTAGAGTGGATTTCGCTCGTCGCGATCGCGGCGGTGCTGTGGGTGGGGGGTTTGCAGGTGCTCGATAAAACTTTAGATTTTGGGACTCTATCGGCATTTATTTTATATGCCCAAAGATTGTTTGAACCATTGCGCCAGTTTGCCGAGAAATTCACAGCGATTCAATCGGGATTTACGGCGGTAGAGCGCATCAATGATATTCTCGACGAACCGATCGAAATTCAAGATATCGCCGAAGCTCAAAGTCTGCACCTGACTCATGTCGATAGCGCGTCTCAGGGCGAAATTCGCTTCGAGCATGTCTGGTTTGCTTATAAAGATGATGATTATGTAATTCGCGATTTGGATTTTACCATCAAGCCTGGTGAAAAAATTGCCTTAGTCGGCCCGACTGGTGCAGGTAAAAGTTCGATCGTGCGCTTGCTCTGCCGTCTGTACGAGCCAACTAGGGGGCGGATTTTAATCGATGGGGTAGATATCAACCAGATTACTCAAGCCGAACTCCGTCGCTATTTGGGCGTGATTTTGCAGGATGGCTTTTTGTTTGCAGGCGATGTCAAAATGAACATTACGCTGGGAGAAGAATATACAGAAGCCGAAATTCTTCAGGCGGCTCGATCGACTAATATCGATCGATTTATCGACCAATTACCTGAAGGCTACAATACGCAACTTCGCGAACGCGGTTCCAATCTCTCCGCCGGACAAAAACAGTTAATTGCCTTTGCGCGATCGGTCATTCGCAATCCTCGCATTTTGGTACTCGACGAAGCTACCGCAAGTCTAGACGTGGGAACGGAAGTCTTAATTCAAGACGCACTCGATCGACTAATTGTCGATCGCACGGCAATTATCATCGCCCACCGTTTATCGACAATTCGGAATGTCGATCGGATTTTTGTCCTCAAGCAAGGCGCATTAATCGAATCCGGCTCCCACGAAGAATTAATCGATGGCGGCGGCTTGTATGCTAGCTTGTATCAGTTGCAAATGTTGGGAACTTAGATAATTGATAATTGATAATTGATAATTGATAATGCAATTCAACTTTTCCCTCACTCCCCGTCCACCCATCCACCAATCGGGACTTGAGAATTTAGCGCACCAAGCAGGAGTCACAGGTAATGGTTGTCAGAACTATCTACCCATTACCCATTACCCATCCACCTGCTCCCTGTCTCCCAACTCCCAACTCCCAACTCCCAACTCCCAACTCAAAATATTTCTTCAGAAAGATTGACAAATCTCGACGGAGCGATGTAATATATATTTAGTGTGAGGAGCGAATCAAGAAGAAGACCGAGACGAAACACGGCCAGTCGTCGGTCTTCTTTTTGGTTTTATATTTAGAACTTTAAACTGTTAGTTAGCCGCTAGATAAATTAAGCATTGAGAATGAATTTTTCAATGGTTGCGGCGACACCATCGGCTTCAATATCGGGAGCGACCCAGTTAGCGAGAGACTGGACATCACTAGGGGCATTACCCATGGCAACACCAATGCCAGCATAACCGAGCATTTCGACATCATTATAGTTATCACCGATCGCGAGGACATTCTCGGCGGTAATATTTAGTAGACTGGTAGCCAAATAATCGATCGCGGCACCTTTGTTAGCACCAGATTGGGTGGTTTCGAGGAAGATCGGCACGGAAGTTGTGACATGTAAATCTGACGGGGCATAGCGTTGGCGCAGCTCGACTAGTAAATCTTGAATCAATGCTGTATCTTCAGACATCGCCAGCAGTTTAGTCGGGCAATCGGTTAATAGCGTCCGCAGATCTTTGACTGCGGTGACTTCAATGCCACTGCGTCCGACATATTGCTCCGTATCGGCATTAATCTCGCGGACGTATAAGCAATCGTCACGATAGACATGAACTGATAATCGATCGAGTAATTCAGGTTGCTCGAAGTAATCGATTAATTCGCGAGCGATGGCGACGGGTACCGGATGGTGTCGATACCGCTTTCCCGTGGCGGGATCTTGAATCCAGGCACCTTGGTAGGCAATCAGGGGCATATCTGCGCCGATGTCATTGTGAAACCGCATTGCAGATTTATACATTCTGCCCGTTGCAATTCCCACGCGGACGCCTTTGGCTTGGGCGGCTTGAATAGCTTGTTTGACTCTGGTACTCACCTGATTAGATTTTCCCGCGATCGTGCCATCAATATCTAAGATTAGGAGTTTGATTTCGGCAGTACTTAATGATGACATGATGGTAATGTTGTGGATCTCAATCCCCCGTTAGGGTCTGATTTTCCATTCGATCGTACCATCAATCTCTTCATTACCTATTAACAACTAGTTAACAATCAGCGGCAAGATCAATCGATAGCCGCAACCATGAGCGATCGATTGAATTTTACCGCCATGGGAGGCCGCGAGAGTATGACTTAAAGATAAACCCAGACTAATCCGCAGATCCCAACTGAGTTTGGTATCGGTAAGATCGTGACGATCGATCTCGATCGATTGGCTGGGATCGCCAGCAAGTTGTGTGGGAAAATCGGCGTTGGGGAGGATCGCATTGGGGTCGTCAGTGGCGATCTGAATCTCGATGCCCTCGAGAACGGCGGCAAACTGGATCGAGATGTTTCGCTCGATGCTGCTGGCGTGAATCAAGCTCAGGCAGAGATAATAGACGATTTGACGGACTTTATCTTTATCTAGCAACCAGACGCGGGGTGATGGGTTTGTGCTCTCATCTGGCTGAGGGGTAGATATGGGACGATCGTCAGCCAAATCGAGTTTAATTTGTTGCTGCTTCTTAGTGGCGATCGATTCGAGACTTTGGATGGCTAGTTGACATAACATCTCTAGATCCACTGATTTGAGCGTGAGTTGGCGATCTGTGGCGTCAAATCCGCCTAGTTGCGAGATTTCATCGACGATCGCGACCAGTTGGCGACCGCTATGGTGGATAATGCCTAAATAATCTTTTTGCTTGCTACTTAACGGCCCGTAGATTTCTTGTTGCAAGACACTAGCCATTCCTAGTACGGATGTCAGCGGCGTCCGCAATTCTTGAGCTAAATGAGCGAGTAATTTAGACTGGATTTGAGTTTGGGCTAGTGGCGGCTCTGGGCGGCAATCGGCCACTAAATTGGGAATTGTATTCCCAGTGCGTGGTTTGTCGATCGAGCAGCTTGCTGGCGCAGGCTGAGGCGGATTTCCGGCGAATTGGCTCTGAGTGTGTTCGGTGGCGACGGCAGGATCGTCAAATCCGATCTTTACTTGCTCGTGGAGGTTGCCCAGCCGCCGCTCTAATTGTGCTTGACTTAATAATTTGCGCTCGAATTCACTCGCTACCAAGCGGCTGACTAGTTGCAATAGCTCGATATCGCGATCGCTAAATTGGCGCGGTTTAAAATCTAAAATCGCGAGCGTACCCAAGCAGTCGCGAGCGGCGGTAATAATTGGTACGCCTAGATAGGATTGCAGCTCGTGCATCCGGCACAACGATGACTGCGACAATTGCGGGTGTTGTTGGCAATTGACGATGCTCAGGCTCAGTTGACTGGTGAGGATGCGATCGTGACAGTATTCTAATCCAGCTAATTCTGAGCGTAAATTGGGTTTAGCAGGTAATACCAATCGTTCTAAGCCATATACAGAGGCAATTCGATCGCCAGATTCCACGATCGTTGTCAGGATTGCGACAGGTGCATCGGTGAGTCGCGCCACCTGTGCGGTAGCTTCGGTAAAGATTGGCACCTTCGATCGATCGATGCTCAATTCAGTAACTATCGGCGGATACTGTAAGGATCGAGATCTAGTTATATGGCGATCTGGGTTGATATCTAGATCTTGTTCTGAATTGAGCATGGGACGATTGCCCGGAATGGGATGTGTGAGTTTGCGACTGTCGGATGGAGAAGATATGTCTACATCTAAAATTCCCACGCAAACAGGGTAGAGCAACATTTTCGGGGTAGATAGTTGCAAGTGTTGGTTGGTATTGGCTTCCAGATTTCCGGAACGATTGCTAGTGAGAATGTAGTAGTCTCTAAGATTACTTATAGAAAAACACTATGAACTCCTCATTTTTCTCACTCGGTTTACTCTCTTTGACAACATTAGCTGCACTCGTTTCGCTCCCAGTTTCGCGCGCTAGTGCTCAATGTATTATGAATGACATGAATATTCAAATGACAATTAGTGGTTCTCGCCAACCTACCAAGCGCACTAATAATGTCACCCAAGGTTCTAGTGGTAATTGTAGTGGTAATGTTGTCAACTCTACCAACGTCCAAACCAATGTTGGGGGTACCGAGCGTGCGACTCAAGAGCGCAACAGCAATCAACAACTTAATGGTGGTGGTGGCAATCCCTCTGGTGTAAATGTACCGCCAGTTAAATTGCGTCAAAATGTTCAGATCGATGTCTACAATGCCGCAGATAAGCTACGTAGATAATTTAATCCTTAGTTATTAGTCATTACAAAGTCGATCGAGTGTGGGATAGTCTATTATCTAAAATTCAGATAGCTATCCCACCGACATGCTCTAATCGATCGATATTTAACAATTGAGGCCATACCTGGCTTTCAACTATCTATCAGTTACTACACGCTCTAAGTTGCGATTTGGCTCAAGAACTGGAGCGATTTAACAATATAACGCGCGCAGATCGGTGGAGAAGTTTGATAGAAAGCACTCCAAGCAAATGACTTGTATAAGTCGTAATTAGCCTGGTTAAAAGCCGACGCATCTAAAGGTATCGATGTCATTTTGGGCAAATCGACATCCAACCAAGCCAAGCGAACTGCGTGACCGATTAAAACATCCAACACTATATACTCTTCAATATTTAATGCTGGGTTGCGTTCGGATAAAGCTGCCAAGGCCATTAAAGCTTCAATGTTTAGTTGTCGATACTCTGGAGCGACAATCTTATTGAGTAAATGCTCGATTCTGAGTGCAAAATTTTTCTCGCCTGGTGTCATTTCTGATAAAATTATCGCACTATCGAGTCGATTTCTCTTTTCGAGTTTATCGCCGATCGCGATCCCTTTACAATGTTCTAACAATCGCCAGACACTAGGATAAAAATCTCGATCGACTCGATCGATCGTGCCATCTTTACGGCGTTGATATCGCCAATCGATCGTCGGGGTATCGAATTGACGTTCGATCTCGGTGATATCGCTAACGCCTGTCAGATCGCTCGTCCATTTAATCTGTTGCTGCGACTGATTTAAATGCAATGATTCTTGCTTGAATACCGTCTGACCGACACCTTGATAATCAGTCAATACTTGATGAAGTCTGGTTTGAATTTCAAACGGACTCAGACCCATCAATTTTTCATAAGCTTCATCTTGAGCGATACGTAATTCGATCGCCAATTCGCTAGTTAATAAGATAATTAGATATCCGACTCGGAGTGTCAGCAAACCTTTAACCAAAGTCGGTTGCGATTTGATTAATAAACCCAGATAGATAATAATTTCTTGAGTCAATACTCGATCGCGAATATCTTCACGGCAAAATTCATCGATTTTTTCGATAATTTCGGTATGAGACATCGGTCGATCGATCAGTGCGGCTTCGCTATAAGCCATCCCAACAGTTAATTGTTTGCCAGCGATCGAAATATCTGTCACGGCATCGGATAAACTAATCTCAACTTTATCTAATAATCCCGCAGCATACCGCACGATCGCCCAATGCGGACGATTGCTAAAATTACCTGCTTTGAAATAAACTTCGTCGAGTAAGTCGGAGACTGTTACTTTGACACCAGCACCGCCAAATCCAGTATTAAAATTTAAGCCCTTTAACTTAGTTAAAGTATGTAAGAGTTCGATTTGTTGGTAGATATTTTCCGAACCTCTGAGTTGTTTGAGTAACAACGTGATATTAGTTTCGGCTTCTAGTAAAAATTCTTGAGTACTGGTTAAGGGTTGGTTGCAATCGGGAGCATAAGCTAAATAATAGCGGTGCTGCGCGACTGGATTGGCAGTAGTCAGATCGAATTTAAAGTCGTGTAAATTATCGATCCGTTCTACTCCCGCCGTTAATTTTAATTGATTGAGATTCCCCAGTCGGATTGGTACCCCATTACATTTACCTTGCTGAAATTCGGCAATTAATTCTAGTAACGGCGAAGAATATTGTTGACCCTTAAATTCATCCTGTCCTTCTTGCAATAATGATTTAGTCAATAGTAACGTAATCGTCGGGCGACCCAATTGCGTCCACTGTTCGCTAATATAAGCAATTTCAGCCTTAATTTGCGAGATCAAAAAGTGATAATCAAAAGTTAGATAAAACTGCTGACTATCTAAGAATGCTGGGAGAAAGACAATCGTATCGCCGCAAATATTAAAGATGCGGGAAGTGGTCAGACTCCGCAAGCGTCGCACCGGACGACCAGTCAAACCCAGCTTATCATTCCGACCGATTTGGGTATAGGCGGCGGCTAATTCCGTAGACTGGCGGACTTGAATTGGGGCGATTTGCGAGGGTACTTGGGTAGCAATCCCGTACTCGGCTAGTTGTGCTTGCAACTCTTCATCTTCAGCAATCAGCGCGATTTGGACGGTACGGCGGCGTTTGTTACCGATGCGTAAATGGCGTCCGAGCGGATCGAGATCGCCAGGTGCTAAAAATCGATCGAATAACAATTCACCCAAGAAATAGAGGCTCTGCGCCCAGACTAAGGGGAGATTTTCATTCGGCAATCTTGTCTGCGAGTGGGGATGCGATCGCTCGGCGGCGATTAGTTGTTTGGGCACATAATATAATTCTGGTAACAATTGCGTACCATCCACCTCTACCGCAATTCCTGCCAGTAGGCTACGATATTTCTCGATCGATCCAGCATCGCCATTAAAGAGCGCATCTAAATATAAATAAGTAAAAAATAACGGCCATTCACACTCAATTCCCTCGAATTTGAGCAGTTCCTCCGGCTCGTAGTGCAGGCGGGTGGTATCTTCTAGTACCGTCTGATGTCCGTCGCGCAAAAATCGCTTACAGCCATATTTACCTTCTAACTTCTCGACAATCTTCGTCCGCGTGCGATTGACTAACTGCGGATCCACGACGGCAAAGGCGGGAAACCCGATAATACTCAACAAAGCCGCGTCCGTCTCCTTAGAAC
Source organism: Chamaesiphon polymorphus CCALA 037 (assembly GCF_003003845.1). Taxonomy (GTDB): domain Bacteria; phylum Cyanobacteriota; class Cyanobacteriia; order Cyanobacteriales; family Chamaesiphonaceae; genus Chamaesiphon; species Chamaesiphon polymorphus. The sequence goes on from NZ_PVWO01000222.1 coordinate 8,031, forward strand.
TCGACTCCCGTGGTAATAAAGAAGCCAACGTCAGTCGCGCTCTGGCAATCTCATCGGGTAAAACATGAATCACCGATGCCTGCGAACCTCTGGCTCCGAATAAATCTAACCCATTGATTGCTTCGAGCGCGGCTTTAGCCATCCCGATCGAACTCGCATTTAATTCTACACTGCCGTGATTGATCTTATCGCCGCGCTCCCACAGGCCGTAATCGGGAGTCCGATAGGTGCGCCCGATATAATAAACCAAATTTTGAACGAAATTGACTTCATCGAGAGTATAAATGACAGGCAACCCCGATGCGGTCATCTGCGCCAAAATCAGAATATATAAAGATGTCGCATCCAATTGGAGATGCCCCCACTCATCATCGCCGACGACGATATCGCCAGTGTGAGTACTATACTTAGCGTGGAGGGCATCTAAAGGCGATTGAGTCTGTTTGAATTGCTCCACCTTATCGGCTTGGCGCAACATGCAAAACAACAAGCCCCGCATCAGTTTGACAACGCTCTGCTCCAGCTCGTACAACCGCCCTGGCGGTGCATCTACTTTGCGATATGCCAACGCCAATCCCCACACAGCGAGGATGGTGTAGACGTTATCTCGCACCCAGGCATCTGTATAATCGCCATGGGCGGTAATGGCCGTACTGGCGGGGAATAATCCGGTAATCGGATTTTGGCGGCTGAGGATAATCGATTCAATCTGCTGATAGTATCGATCGAGTTGCTGAAAACGATTCATAGTGTGAGTTGCGAACGAGCGGTGAGGAAGGCAGAAGGCAGAGAATAGGTTTATTGTAGATGGCGAGCTGTGCCTAAATCTAAAAACTAGCAAAGCCAACATTGCCGATCTAGATACCCAGTTACCAGAAAATTTACAAATATTTTAAAATACTTGCCATTTTGCTGTTTATTCGTTACATTAGTACACATCGGCAGTTATAAATCTTTACACATCCTGGAGTTAAGACAAT
>NZ_PVWO01000012.1 GCF_003003845.1 Chamaesiphon polymorphus CCALA 037
AGTGAAATCGGATTGCCCGCATTGTTCCAGTTTTCTAGCAGACGGATATAGTTATTGACGCCACCACTATATCTGTTATTTAATGTGCTGCTAGCGTTGTAACCTCTCCCAGTACCAAGATTTCCATTACTAACATCAGTATTTGACAGGAAAGCAGCATTAATTACCATTGGTATATTCACGATATTGGCTCCACCTTCAGCTTCACCAATGCCACAGTTTAGCTGACCACCAGGTACTCCCTCAAGAGGTAGTGGATTGATAATTGTCGGATTGATACAGTTATTTGATAAGACAGTAATTGTATCAGCAACGATCGATGCAGACTGTCGATTGGGACTGTTGTCTTTAGCTCCAGTTATTGGATCTGTATAACTATTATTGTTGAAATCACCCTGAACATAGATAGCTTGATCGCTACTCAAAAGCAAGTTATTTGGCAAATAATCTCCACCATTAAAAGCAAACGCAAATGGACTTTTGGGAGAACCTGTAACGCCAGGATATTTTCGGTAATAATCTATAGTTACCTCTCTATCCTCTCCATCAATACGCCTCATTTCTTTGATGGGTTTGTCGATATCTTCAGTAATATCGGTAGCTGAATCGATCGAGCCATCCCCATTTAAGTCGTCGTTAACAGATGCATGAACGATTAAACCGCCCTCTGTTGAATCGATCGAACCTAAACCTATAGTCTGTAAACCTTTAGCTGTTGCTGGAATTGGAATGGTAGTGTCTCGATCGAATGCTCGTCCACTAGTACCGTTGGCAGTATCAAACACAGCTAGAGGATTGAGAACACGTGCCGCATCAAAAGCATTTGCATTATCAAAAGCAGTGGTTCGATCGCCAACATTTGTAGCATAAGCAGTTCTCATATTTGGATCGTCAGCATCAACATACAACCCATCTCGATTCCAGACAGCTAGACTAGCGATATTAGTCTGGAGTACCGAGATCCATCGCCGCTCGCGACCATCATAAAATCCACTTTGCCGTTGATTCGTAGTAGTTGCAGCAGTAGTTGTGATTACCTGTTGAATTGGTGCAGGTAAGAACCATGCACCCTGGAGTGCAGCAATTTCATTTGGTGAGATGTTTAAAAGAGTCCGTTTATCTTCCCGATTGGCTGTCACTTGTTCGGGAGTCAAAGACGCATCTTCAGGAAACATCCTTTCAAGCTGACGCCTAAATTCATTTTCAAAAGCAAATAAGGCGCGTGACTCAACTGCACTGTTAGATAGATCTGTTGCGACCCTAGGACTAGAATAAATTGGATTGTTAAAAGCAGTAGCCAGTCGATCTACCGGAATTGGTGCTGATGTAGAAACTAGTGCAACTTGGAGAGCGCGAAGAATTTTACTTTTCTTGGTTTCATCATTATTGATATTATTCAAAGCCGATAAAGCTGGTGGGGGTGCGAACTCCACTGGTCTACCTAAAATTGTGCTCTCAGTACCACGAGCAGGATTGCGAACTGAGGCGGTTGGAAGTGTTGTGTCTCGAAGAGCAATATTAGGCTGATTGGTATTAGTCAGCACCAGTACGGGTTGTCGGAGGCTTTGAAGTTGGCCTTTGGTGAGCTGGTTACACTTGAGTGCGCTCAGTCCTTCTCGATCTGGAGCAACATAATTAGCCCCAGGATCGGTACCTTCGGCTGGCGCAGCAGTCGAGCAAGCACCCGTTCCAGTAGTTTTAATTGCCGTAAAATTGAACGGAATGAATGCTATTGAATTGCCACGATTAGGTACAAAGTCCAGCCGCATGTCGGCTTTGGCATAATATTCCCCGATGTCGTTTGTTTCATAATTACGCTTTCTGACGTAACTAACTGGTGGAGTCTTCAGCCTGCTGATACCAGACTGTAATTTCTTCTCAAACGTATCAATTTGAGCACTAGTCAGAGGATTTGTATTACTAGCACTGTAACCCGGAATGTCTTTACAGTTGCTGTCTGAGGGGAGTGTCACTACACTACTATCCGGACAAATACCAGTGCCTGTCAGTAACAACCTGGTAATTCCAGTTCGACCGATGCCTGGCGTCCAGGCATCGACTCTGTTATAAATATCTCCTACTGCCGATACTTTAGATAAAAATCTCGTCAAAGATGGGGTTGTTACGGTGGGTTCTCCGGCTGGTTGGACGTAGATATTGGCATTGGAGTGTACCCAACCTTCAACGTCCATTGGTGATGTTGAGTTAAACTCCAGATCGCCATTATAAAAAATTGCAAATTGAAACAAAGATATGACTCTATTGGTAAAAGTCATGGACAGGTCTATGTTTGCGCTACTTCTAGCTGCATTTTCTGCTGGTGTTGCTCCCGATTCTACTGGTTTTTTGGCAGTAGAGCGCAATACATACTGATATTCCAACGCATTCAATCCTTCATAATCATCTCCTGTTGGAATTGGTATAGTTCGGGGATCTTTTCTGGTAACCAATGTATAAGCAACATAGCTATTCTGAACTGCATCTTCATCTGTTAGATCTCCTGTAATGGGATCTCTTTTTTTTCCAGAACTCAATGCAATATTTCCGCCCTCAACAGCACTAGAGATATTATTACTAGACTTAAAACTATAATTTCGACACCCCAGAGCATCAGGTCCAGGAGTATCTGATGAAATACCAGCACTAAAACAATCAGTTAAACTTTCACTCTCCGTTTCAGCACTTACCTCTGCAACCCCCGAATAAGTATCAAGTCTTTTTCTAAACTCAACTGCTCTTCTATTTAGTCCTGACTCAGCCACATAAAAAATACTATTACCATCCACAAACGCATCTGTCCGGGATTTGGCTAGATTAGTAAAGGTCGTAGCAGCAGCTAAGAGCGATAACATGATAATGGTCAAAATCGAGACCACGACCATCGCATAGCCTTTGTCTGATCGACCCTCTTGCTGGGCAATCTGCTGTGCTCGGAGCATGAAGTGGAGAAGGGATCGCTCGGGGTTAATTTGCTTATTCATTGTCTGTTTATAGCGTTTCAGGGATGGGATACCCGACCATTTGAGAGAATGAGTCGAGTTTAGAAATTTATATATAGTTGACAAATATTATGGAAGTGACCTAAAAGACCAGATTGCAGTTCTGGCCTCATCTGAGCATAATTACTGAAGATCGATCGGTCGATCCCCTGTATCGCCAGCGTGAAACACAATCGGTCAGCTTGTCTCTATATTGCCCAAAATCCAGATCGAATCTGTCACCGATCGACATTAAATTACTTCCAGTCAAGATTTTGGAGATGCAGTGTGGCAATATTAGTTCATATCTTAATTACGAAACCGCCTAGAAAGTGCGATCGCGATCGCATTTGCCTATGTATTTAAACGGGCGCATCTAGCGATTTGCATCATCAGCACAGCACTGATGTAGACCCGCCAGAAACCGCGACCGCGATCGTTAAGCCAAACCACTTGAGGAGCAGATTGGTTTGACGTGATACCTAAGACTTCATCTAACGGCACACTCAAACTGACTTGACAGTTTTTAGTAGTGCATTTTCCTACTCTTCGCTTTCATTTGATGCGCCCCAGGAGTACCCGTCCTCCCACTCCATTCCCAACTAACTAGATCTCAACCTTATATTCAATTCAAATTGGAGATCGATCGATTGACAAATTCAGATGCAATGTGGAGGTTAATTCCCACTATCGATGCTACCGGAACGATACAAATGGCGATCGATCGGTGGTTATTACACCAACATATTCTAGGCAAAATTCCACCGACATTACGCTTTTATACTTGGTCGCAACCGACGATTTCATTAGGATATCACCAACGACACTATCCCGAGCATTGGGCATCTCTAGTCTGGCACGAACGACCGATCGATATCGTCAAACGTCCCACAGGTGGACGCGCCGTATTACATCAAGGCGATCTGACTTATGCTTTCATCGGTTCGGGATTTACAGGTAAAAGAGTCGAAATATATCAGCAAATTTGTCAGTTTCTCATCGACGGCTGGCGATCGATCGATATCGATCTACAATATGGTACGGCAGGAACGGGTTATATTCACAATCCTAATTGTTTCGGTACTGCTACCAGTGCGGATCTAGTTTGTGCTGACGGTTATAAACTTATCGGTAGTGCCCAACTGATAAAATCTGGGGCAATTCTCCAACATGGTTCGATGCGACTCAATCCTGATATAGAGTTATTTGAAAAAGTCTTTGGCGAATCGATATCTCATCCACCTGCATCGATTTTACAGTTAAGTACTCAAACGATTATTGATGCTCTGACTGATGCGGCACGAAGCAATTTTAAGATAGATTTCGATCTTCGAGAATTATCCGATCGAGAATGGTCTGAAATTAAGAGTCAAGAGCTAGCTTTAGATTGACTGCGTTTGCACGCGATCGCTCTAACCCGAAAATCCTATTTGACTATAGTTTTTGGAGTAGATTTATTGATATCTTTAACTGGTGTGGGTATGAAAAATCCAATTCCACCAAATAAGAAACCAAGTAACACGATCGTCAGACCAGCGAAGATTAAAATTTTAGTCATTGTCCGATAATTTTAGATCCATAATAATTAAGATTGCTATTTTAGCAATCCGCCACCTCCCCAGTCAAACCGAAAAATTCAGAAATGAGCATCGATCGCAAGTGGACATCCAAGAAAAAACGAGCATTAGAAGTATTGCTCAGACTGAAACGACTATATCCAAATGCCACTTGTAGTTTAGATTATACAACTCCGGTGCAGCTTTTGGTCGCGACGATTCTCTCGGCGCAGTGTACCGACGAGCGGGTGAATAAAGTTACTCCGGCATTATTTGCCAAATTTCCTGATGCTCGATCGATGGCGTATGCAGATATTCTAGAGCTTGAAGAATTAGTCCGATCGACTGGATTTTATCATAATAAAGCTAAAAATATTCAGGGTGCTTGCCGCAAGATCGTTGAAGAGTTCGATGGAGAAGTACCGCAATTAATGGAACAGTTATTGACATTACCAGGCGTAGCTCGCAAGACTGCTAATGTGGTTTCTGCTCATGCTTTTGGCAATATTCAAGGTGTAACTGTCGATACCCATGTCAAACGATTGACTAATTTACTGGGATTGACTAGCCATCAAGATCCGATTAAAATCGAGCAAGATTTAATGAAGCTAATTCCTAAAGTTGACTGGGAAAATTTTTCAATCATGACTATTTTTCACGGTCGGGCTATTTGTAATGCTAGAAAGCCCAATTGTCCTGAATGCGAGCTAGCCGAACTTTGTCCATCGGCAAATCGAGTAGTTAAGTAGGTAGGTATAATTATCGATCGAGTAGATTGCTGAAATCTAAATTGAAAGGGCTGATATTGCCCAGCACTTCCAATTTATGTCGATCGACAAATCAAACCTATTTTATGTTATCTTTCGATCTAACCAATCGATCGGGGCTTGCCGAACGCGCTTTCTAGTAAGTAGATCGAAAGGCAATTTAATTCAAAAAAAGATATAAATTAACTGACTAGTGCTAATCCACGTCGATATAATTCTCGCGCATACTCAGTCCAAGTGCCTTGTCCCCAGTATCGAAAACAACTAGTTTGCACTAACAAATTATAGAGCAAAGCTGCTTGATAATCCGATCGAGTGGTAACTGCCGGATCGGCAACAACCAGCGCGTCAAACTTTTGATGAAATAGGACGCTAAGCTGCTGCATCGGTTCGAGCACATTTTCATATCCTTGTACCCAACTCAGATTATCTGTCCAAGAGGCACCATCCATGTGAAACTTATGGTCGGTTGCTTTTAGTGCCACAATCGCGTTTTCTACCGATTTAATATCTGCCTGTTCTGGATTGACTAATTGCCAAATCTTATGCTGTTGGACGCCCTGACAAACTGGATAATCTGCTTCCGTTATACCGATACTTTCTAAGAGTTCTAAATATTCGGTACCGTTACAGCCAAACACGCCACTATTTTGACCTTTCATTTCATGCCAAGGACGAGGAAAATCGCGGGGGAATTCATTCATCATGACACCGCCATTTTCACCATCGGCAATTTGGGTAACGAGACAAGGAATCGATTTGCCTGCTAATTGCTGTTTGCCGCGACTTTTAGCTTCGTAATAAGGCTGCATTTGGGCGACTAATTTGGTGTCCGAACCTTGGGTTTTAATTAAGGCGGTAATGCTAATTGTCTCACCCTGAGAATTGCGGGCGACTAAGCGATTGGGCAAGTATTTATTATCTTGAGTTAAACTCGCACCATCGAGCTGTTCGACAGAATGCTCCTGCACCATCAACCAGCGATAACCGCACTCTTTGAGAGCTTTAATGTACGCATACAGAACGTCGGGATGATTGGGTAGGTGCATCTCTGGTGGTGAGAAACCTTTAACGCGTTTGAGTGCATCCATCCCAAACAGCTTGGCAAAATGATGTTGCCATGCTTGGATCTGTAATTTAATATCGGGAGTAGGCGTCGAAGGTACCACTGCATGGCTCCACATCGTCCCCAGCCACTCGACATACGGCTGATACTGTCGATCGCATGTAATCTTTTTCAGGTGGTCTATGACGTCATTTCGCCCCATCTGCTGCAATCCCCACAACAGGTTGCCCGAATAATCTAACATGATGCGCGGGTTGCAACCTTGAGCGACTAAATCGGGGATAAATTCACCCATCCGTGCATAGCACCAAGCAAATACGCCAGCGTTATGATTGTCGCCTTCGCCTTGATGCTCGAACATAAATTGCAGATGTCCGATAAGTTCGCCTTGCGCGCCAGCCGGAATGGTGGGTTGGTGCATGTGTAGCGCGCACGCAAATCCCGCACTCATGTCTTGTAAATGCAGATTGCTAGTCGGGAGAAAGACTAATTCGGTATGGTTGACGGCGGCGTTAATTTCAGCTTCGCGCCCGCAGATACTAGGAATTTCGGCTCCGATTTGGGCTAACTCGGATGTGGAGGATGAAGTAGAAATCACGATCGGCTCCTAATCTGACAATTTCTCTAGAATACCAAGCTATATCTAGTTAGACTCGATCGACGGTCTGAAACTTAACTTTGCCTTTAGTGGTGATGAGACGCAAGATCGATTTCCTAAAGCACCGCTAACTCTAGGCTTGTGTGTCGTCTAACGAAGATCGAACTTTTCAAGCTAAAATAAAAAGAGCAAATTGCAACAAGATAGAACCGATGACAGCTCGTCAAATCCGCTACAGTAAAGAAGAATTTGCCCAACGTGGCGATGAGATATATGAATTTCAGGTTCGATTACTTCCGGTCGGCTATGCCAAAATAGATTGGGAGTAACTAACTTGATTTACGGGCCGTTTTATCGAATTGAGGCTAATGAAGAAGTCGTCAAGTCACAAGTTCAAAACAAAGAACTTTGGGGAAAGGTCAGTAGAAACTTTTATCAAAGTCCCTATCCCAAAGTCAAAGCATACACAAAATGGATTGGTGGAGAATTAGCAAAAGGGATTGTATTTACAACAGATGTGGCTCCAGACGCCAATGCGCCGCCTGGTTGGGCACTTTGGAGTGGAGATCGTGAAGGCATCATCATCGATGGCGATTACGCTAAAATTAAAGTAGTGGAGATAGATTATTACCCATGACTCCTAATCCTACTCAAAAGTTGACTCAACTTGAGGATCTAATTCCTGAAACTAACGTAGTTGCGACGATCGAACAGGATGTTGCGACCATAATTAAACTGAATAATCTGGAGTTTAGATCGAGCTATGATGACTTGGATTTTTTAGTATTTGCTCTCTTACCGTTGCACTCGAACATTCGAGTTGCGTTAGTCTCTCATCAAAATGCTCCGGTTCCTGGTATCGAAATTTGCGTGCGCCACGATCTGCAAGATGTTGGGGAAGCAATCGCTCTAACACTCGATCGATTGAATCTTACTCCAGAAGACTTAACTTGGATCGATCCACAATACGAACAGGATTTTTTCAATGCTACCAGCACCCCATTGGACATCGCTTTAAATCCGAGTACAGCAGAAATTGAAAGTTTTAGGATAAGTCTATTGAAAAACTTGAAATTATTAAGCGATCTCGGTGTTGATGCATACAATACTATCGAAAATTACGATATCTTAATACTACCAGAAAATATTGATAAGTATTCAGAACAATCCGAGCTAAATGATTCGGACGGATCTATCATTCTCGGCAAGCTATTAAAAGAAGAAGGTGCTAGATGTGCAAACTCTTATAATCTTGGTTTAAATGCTAATGTGTTTGAACGCAGAAGTTCAGAATTGTGGTTAGGTTCAGTATGGGTTCTTAACCATACAGTGCTGCCATTGTTAATAAGTGTAGTAGGTCGCATGTTAGGGGAAACAGTTCAAAAAAGATTAGAAGCCAATCGACAGATAGAAGATTTTCAATATCTCCAAAATACAGATGTGACGATAATTCATGCCAAGCTAAATTTTATAGATAGTAAGATTTCTACTGAAATAAAATTTGATGGTGACGCAGATACATTTCTGAAAATTATTAAAAGTATAAATGACGATCGATTATCATCTAAACGATAGCTCAATAAAGTTCAAAAATTTACTTATAGAGTCTGTCAGCAAATGGTTTGATTTAGTTTTAGAAAAGCAGCATGAACAAGCGAAAAAAATTTGCAATGACTTTATAGCTCAATATGGATCTCAACTTAAAAATCTTACTTTTAGTGAGGCAGAGGATGAATATAATTTACTGTTCATTTCTTTAGTATTTGTAAAAAGCTTGCATGATTACAACCAACTATTGCAAATAACTGAAAATGTTACTTGGCATCAAGATCGATTCAAAGTAGAATGTGCATGGATTAAGCTATGTGATTGTCGAGAAAGAATCGAGTATTCATCACAATGCTTCAAAGGTCAGGTTGTAAAAGAAATTATTAAACACTTAGATGATTTAGAAGTGTTTTTTCCAAATGTATTTGAAGAGGGTAATTACATTAGCCCTGGAATAATAGTAGATAAATATTTGTGCAATATATGCAATGAGGATACTAGAAATTGCTGTCATATCAGTGGCAAGTTGTATGATGGTAAAATTTGCAGTTATCAGCAAATCAATCCTCGCATTGACCATGTTGCTCTTGTTAAAGTACCAAGAGATCCTAGGTGTAGAATTTGGCCCTGGAACATTCGATGTAATAACGATGGTAAGGTTACGGGAATGACTAATATACCTATAATAATTTCGGGTGGAATGAGTGATTTTCTTGATGCAACCTAGTCATAGTTAAGTCACTATTGACAACTCTACCTTGAATCACTTAGCAACTCGCTCCATTTCTCCATCAAAAACTACCGCAACATCGTAGCCAATTCGGAGCGTAAATAATCGAGCTACAGGATTTTTATGTTTTAACTTCATTGCTGTCTCCACACCACTCGGATCGATCCCATATTCACCCGTTTCGGCGTCAATGACAATCATCTGACCGATATTTTCTCCGTGTTCGACTTCTTGCCGAATACCATTTCCATAAAATTGCTTTGCTCTATCCGCAACTTCTTCCATCGTCCAAAAAATAGCTTGCATAATCGTTCCTCTTGGTTATTTTTGAAACTATATGTGAATCGTAACTTATCTAACGATTCGATCGCACTATTAAGCACCTTACTCGATCGCATTGCCTTGACTACTTGACAATGCTGAGGTTGTGCGATCGAGCTTGGAGAATTAATCTAATGATTCGATCGCGTTATTAAACACCTCACTCGATCGCATTGCCCGAACTGCTTTCTCTGTGTCAGGATGATAGTAACCGCCAAGATCGACAGGTTTGCCTTGCGAATCATTTAACTCAGCGACAATCTCCATTTCTCGATCGATTAATTGCTGCGCCAACTTCGTGAACTTTGCCTTTAATTCAAGATTTTTATCCTGTGCTGCCAACTCCTGCGCCCAATACATTGCTAGATAAAAATGACTGCCGCGATTGTCTAACTCGTGGACTTTTGATGATGGTGATTTGCCATTATCTAAATATTTACCATTCGCTCGATCGAGTGTTTCAGCTAAAATTAGCGCGTCGGGATTATTTGTCTTCTGCCCTAAATCTTCCAAAGCTACTGCCAGAGCTAAAAATTCGCCTAAAGAATCCCAGCGGAGATGTCCTTCGGTGACGAATTGTTGGACGTGCTTGGGAGCCGAACCACCCGCGCCTGTCTCGAATAAACCACCGCCAGCCAGTAACGGTACGATCGAGAGCATCTTGGAACTCGTACCTAGTTCTAAAATTGGGAATAGATCGGTGAGATAATCTCGCAAGACATTACCCGTGACAGAAATAACGTTTTTACCTGCCTTAATTTGCGTGCAAGTAAACTGCATCGCTGCGACTGGAGCCAGAATTTGAATATCCAATCCCGTCGTGTCGTGGTGCTGTAAATACTCATTCACCTTGGCGATGAGATTGGCATCGTGAGCGCGATTGGCATCCAGCCAGAAAATTGTCGGACAACCCGTCGCTTTAGCACGATTAACAGCCAGTTTCACCCAATCCCGAACTGGTAAATCCTTCGTCTGACACATCCGCCAGATATCACCCGTTTCTACCTTGTGTTCCATCAAAGTCTCGCCAGTGGCCGCTAGCACGCGCACCACGCCATCAACTGGAATTTCAAAGGTTTTGTCATGCGAACCGTATTCCTCCGCTTTCTGCGCCATTAAGCCCACGTTGGCGACATTTCCCATCGTCGTGACATCGAATGCGCCATGCTCCTGACAGAATTCGATGCAAGCCTGATACATCTTTGCATAAGAGCGATCGGGTATTATTGCTTTCATATCGTGCGCTTGTCCATCTGCGCCCCACATTTTCCCAGAGGTACGAATCGCCGCTGCCATCGACGCATCGATAATCACATCGCTAGGAACGTGGAGATTGGTAATTCCTTTGTCAGAATTCACCATCGCTAGCTGGGGACGGGTGTTATAAACTGCTTGAATGTCAGATTCGATCGCGTGTCGTTCTGCTTCTGGTAAAGATTGAATCTTGGCATAGGCATCGCCAATGCCATTATTTGGATTTACGCCCAATTTAGCAAAAGTATCGGCATATTTAGCAAAGACATCGCGATAATAAACTTTGACAGCGTGCCCGAATAAAATTGGATCGGAAATTTTCATCATCGTCGCTTTAACGTGGAGCGACAGCAGCATATTTTCGGATTTGGCTGCATCTATTTCCTTCTCATAGAAAGCTCGCAACGCCTTGACACTCATCACCGCCGCATCGATGACTTCCCCCGCCGTCACCGCTGTTTTCTCCTTCAGCACCGTCACCGCACCATCCGCAGCCACTAGCTCGATTTTGACATTCCCCGCCTCATTAATAACTACTGACTGCTCGCTCCCATAAAAATCGCCACCTTCCATGTGAGCGACATGAGTTTTAGAATCCTGCTGCCATTCACCCACCCGATGGGGATTCTTTTGAGCGTATTGTTTCACCGATGCGGCTACCCGTCTGTCGGAATTGCCCTCCCGCAAGACTGGATTCACCGCACTCCCTAAAATCTTCGCATACCGCGCTTTAATCTCTGCTTCGGCTTCATTCTGCGGTTGCGCTGGATAGTCGGGAATATCGTACCCCTGCGCCTGCAATTCCTGAATCGCGGCTGTCAATTGGGGCGTCGAAGCACTGATATTCGGCAACTTGATAATATTCGCTTCCGGCGTTTTCGCCAGTTCTCCCAAGATTGCCAAATCGTCGGGTTGTTGTTGTGCTGCTGTCAACCGCTCGGGAAAAGCAGCAATAATCCGCCCAGCCAAAGAAATATCGCTAGTCTCGATCGCTACATTAGCAGCTTTGGTAAATGCTTTAACGATCGGCAAGAAGGAATAGGTTGCCAAAGCCGGAGCTTCATCGGTAAAGGTGTAGACGATTTTCGAGGGTTGGGTTGTCATAATCTTCCTGGATGTGTGGCTTTGGCAATAATGGATCGTTTTAAACCATCATTTTGACATCTCTGGGGAATTTGGTGGTAGTCTATTTGGCGAAATTCGATCTCTTGAATTATTACATGCTATTTTCAGAGAACACTCGCAGAAGAATCGAAGAAACTATTCAATACGTCACTACCGATGAGACACTATCCAGTAGCGATATCCAGGCAGCCAGAGAAGATTTATTGGAACAACTAGGTCGAATCTTAGAAGCGAAGACAGTTGTAATTAATATTAAAAACCGTTTGGAGTAATAGAGATGAGTGTTAAACCATTAACTGAAACAGAACTAGCCGAAGTTCTGCAAATAGCTCAAGACGGAGAGCAAAAACTTAGAGAAATGAGCGATAGCGCGACAATAATGGCTGAAAAATGGAGAATCAAAACTCAAACACCCGATCGAGCGATCGCTAACCCAGAGTCAAAAATCACTTCTTAAATCTGGCGTTGGGGAGGTTGCAGTCACGATCTACTTTTGTATAGACGATCGATATTTCTTGACATGTCCTCTCAAAAAGAGAGATAATCGATACATGTGAGTATGACTGTTAAAACTTAATGCACTTAATCTCGATTACCAACCTCCGAGAAGATGCGGCACAGTATCCTGATGCTGACAGAGCGATCGGGAACTGGTTTAAAACAGTCGAGCAAGCTGAGTGGCAAAATCTCGAACAAGTTCGTCAAGCTTTTAAAGATGCTGAAGCCGTCAGCAACTTCACTGTTTTTAATATCAAGGGAAATAGCTATAGATTGATAGTCGGAATAGATTACGAGCGTCAGGTTGTTTACTATAAATATTTTTTAACTCACGCTGACTATAGCAAGGATAAGTGGAAGAATGACCCTTACTTTTAACCGCGATCTATATGCTCTGCTCCTAAGCAAGTATCAGCCTAAAGTAATTGAAACAGAGCAGGAGTATCGTCAAGCTTTGATGGTATTAGAGCATTTTGTATTTAAAAAAGATCGTACCCCAGAAGAATTAGCATTGTACGATTTAGCAGTAGTACTAGTCAAAGACTACGAATCTAAAATTTGTCCCATGGATGATTGGAGATCGCAATCTCCAAGCGAAATGTTGCAATATTTAATGGAATCGAGTGGTAGAAAACAGTCCGATCTAGTTGGCATAATTGGTTCTAGCGGTATTGTTTCAGAAGTCGTGAATGGTAAACGATCGATTAGCAAGTCGCAAGCTAAAAAACTTGGCGAACTGTTTCAGGTTTCGCCGAGCTTATTCATCTAGAGAGGAGATTGACAATCGATTCTCTTGCAAGAGGCTACTCTAACGAATCAGTTAAAACTATTTCATATTGAATTTGAGATCGAGCTTAATATTCGACCTATCATCAGTCGATCGATAGTGACCTCAGAAAACATTTAAGAGTTCTTGTCGATCTTTTTATCATAATCCCGTTCGATATAAATGATAAGATCGACCTCAATCGCGATATTTTTCTGGCATTCATCGGTTTATCCGTTAGATTGGGATAGGGCTAATCCGCTCGAACTCGATCGTGCTATCGAGGAATTACAGTCCAAATTTTTAAATAATTTGTTAGCATAAAGGTAGACGATCGAGATTGAGTAGCTAGAGGTAAATCGAACCTGGCTTACTATTGCCAGTCAAGTTCGATCGAATGGCTCGATACCATTACCCAGACTCGCTCACAGCGACGATCGATCTGTGCGATCGATCTCCAAGATTGGTTAGATTCGGGGTTACAAACTAGCGATCTTTGTATCGATCGTAGTTATAGGTAGTTATTAATTTTTACTAATATTCGATCGTGAAAAACTTTATTCGCTTGGCAACGATCGCGACGACATTTATAGCTCTACTGACACCACAAGCAAGCAGAGCACAAAGCGCGTTCGGAAAGCCTTTTCCTTCGAGTGGTTATTCATCAGCTACGATCTACGTACCATCGATACCTCAAACCGGAGGCTATCTCAGAGATCGAAACATGATGAGATCCGATCCGTTCTCACCGAATGTCTATCCCAATCGCAATTCTTTTCCTGGTTTGCCAGGTACGCCGTATTATGGTAGCAGTTATCCAAATATGCGATTCGTACCATCGCCACCACCAAAAGTTGTGTTGCCAGAGCAAACTTTTTACGGTGGTAAGTTTTACAATAATTGCACTACTAGAATAATTGGTAGTTCGATTCCGCGTTCGATCCCGGTCGATCGCTATACGGGTAAGTCATGCTTTTAAACTAGAGATGAGAGATTCTAGCCATTGATTTTAGAAGTTGCAATTCTGGATCTCAAAGCTGGTGTAGCTGAAGAATTTGAAGCTGCTTTTCTAGTGGCTTCAAATATTATTACAACCATGCCGGGATATATTTCGCACGAACTTCAACGCTGTCTGGAAAACCGCGATCGCTACATTCTGCTCGTGCGTTGGCAAAAGTTAGAAGACCATACAGTTGGATTTAGGCAATCGCCAGAATATCAACAATGGCGTGCTTTATTGCATCATTTTTACGATCCATTTCCAACGGTAGAGCATTATGAAATAGTTTAGGTTGGATTAAGCGATCGAATTTTGGGCGTTGCTGAATGCAAGTATGATAAGCGATCTGTTCGATGGCTGAAAACATAGGTAGGGGCAATTCATGAATTGCCCCTACCTATGTTTTCATGCCTTAATTCAGCAACGCCAAATTTTGGATGCTAATAGAATTGCTCCACGCCTAGTCTTCCCGTGGATTAGCAAGATCGGCACACGATCGATTGTGGATATCGCTCTGCGCGATCGCGATTGTCACCGCGCCAGATTTAGGATCGAGACGAAATTTTTGCTTGGGTACTAATAAAATATCTGTCTGTGCGGCACATAGAGCCGCTGCTTCCGCCACACTAGCAGTCTCGACGAGTGCCGATACCAATTGAGATGGGCGAGCCACCGCGACGGAATTTAGCCGTTCTGGGCGATAACTTTTTAAAAACCAGCCCGACTCGCGACAATATTCGACTAATCCTGGTTCATTTGCTTTACGATCGAGCGTTGCCAGTCCCGCAATTGTGGCAAGATCGAGATTGTACTCGGAGCATACTGACTCGATCGCGTGGTGGATGACTAGTTTAGAAACACCTCGCTGACAACCTATTCCCACCCACAGCAATTTGGGCGCAATATTAGCAACTAACATGTCAAACGAAGTCACTGGTAAAACTCTATATCTAGTCGGTACGCCGATCGGTAATTTGGGTGATATGACAATGCGGGGAATCCAAGTATTGCGGGATGTCGATACGATCGCGGCTGAAGATACCCGCCATACGGGGAAACTCCTCCATCATTTTGAGATTAAGACGCCGCAAATTAGCTATCACCAGCATAACGAACAACAACGCATTCCCGAACTAATCGCCCAATTGCAAGCCGGAAAATCGATCGCGTTAGTTACCGATGCGGGGATGCCCGGAATTTCCGATCCGGGTTATCTCATTGTCGCCGCTTGTGTGGCGGCGGGGATTCGGGTGATTCCAATTCCGGGGGTAACTGCTGTAATTACGGCTGTCAGTGCGTCGGGATTGCCGAGCGATCGATTTGTATTTGAAGGCTTTTTACCAGCCAAAGGAGAGGAACGTAGGGTGCGATTAGAATCAGTTGCGGGCGATGCTCGGACGCTGGTATTTTACGAATCTCCCCATCGGTTGCGTCAGACATTGGCAGATTTTGGGACGACATTTGGTACCGAGCGACAGATTGCCATCGGGAGAGAATTAACCAAATTACATGAAGATTTTTGGCGGGGAGAAATTGGTACGGCGATCGAGCATTATACCCAAACCGAACCGCAAGGGGAATACGCGATCGTGGTTGCAGGTGCGCCAGTCAGTCATCCAACGCTCTCCGATGAAGCGATCGATCGTGCTTTGATCGAGCTAATGCTGAATGGGACATCGCGTTCTCAAGCTAGCCGCATTGTCGCCGAGCAAATCTCGCAATCGCGGCGATATGTTTATCAATTGGCACTCGCGATCGATCTCGATGCCGCTCGCAGTCAGTCGGTAAGCGGTTCGGAGCCACAGTCGATCTCAGGTAGGGACTAATCGCTCGCCCATGCTAGTGCATCTTTAAAAGTAAATCCCGACATCTCATCGACAATCCCGACTTCCAGCACGGCTTGAAATACCAGCGAGCATTGAAGATTGGTAATAGTTTCGCGATCGAGTCCCCAATCTTGAAAGAAGATTGAGAGTATTTTAGTCTTATTTTCTCCAGATCGATCGCCACCAATGATTAAACAGTGGGCTTCGTTGGCTACAACTGGATACTCAACTAAGGTAAATACATTACTGATTTGTTTTTCCCAAACAGGTTGGTAAGACATAGAGCCAGATGAATATTTCAAACGAACGGGTCGATTTTATATAATTGGGTGAGTTGTAATTGAGATTTAGGATGGAAACACAAGATACTTGGCTAGACTGGATGTTTGTTGGTGGCTATCTCTCAATACTGGCTTTTGTGATGTGGGGCGTACTCATCCGCAAGTAAAACGTAGAGTGGGCAAAGATCGCAGCCCATGTACAGCCGAAGCAATCAGAACTTAAACTGTTTGGTTCGATCGATCTGTTCGACAATCGATCGAGCTAAATTCTACCTCTGACAACCATCTTCACTGCTAATAGTAACTTGTAATTTAGCGATCGAATACATTTAAATTCGATCGACTATATATTGGCATATAGTAACCAGCCGACAAGATTAAAATATTGAAATTTACTATAAGCTAGGGTATCGTCGCTACCTGGATCGATCGCATTAGCGGTAAACGATACCGATTCGCCTTCTTTAATTGTCGCAGGTTTATCGATACTGACGATCGTGGGTGCGATGTTATCGACCGTGACATCGACAGTGCGGGTGGTAATTGCACCGTCGGTGTCGATGACATCTAGTTTAACTGGGTAGATGCCGTTGTCAGGGAAGGTATAGTCGATGGTTTGGCCGACGACTGGGGTGGTGGCTCCGTTGATGTACCAATTGTAGATGAGGGTGTCGTTACCTGGGTCGGTGGCGGTGGCGGTGAGTTGGATGGGTTGTCCTTCGTTAATGTTGGTGGGGAGATTGAGGTTGGTAATGGTGGGGGCGATGTTGGTGACGGCGATTTGAATCGTTGTGGTGGTGCTGGCTCCGTCGTTGTCGGTAATGGTGACGGTGACGTTACGATTGCCAGCTTTGGTGAAGGTGTGGGGTTGGAGGTTGGGATCTGCTCCGACACTCGATGGTGTTAATGTGATGGGGGCAGTGCCATCGTCGAAGTTCCAGGTAATGGTGTGGGTGTCGTTGATGCCGGGGTCGCTATAATTTACGCCGAGGTTGAGGGTTTCTCCTTGGTTGATGGTGGTAGTGGGGGTGGTAATGGTAGCGGTGGGGGCGACGTTATCGACTGTGACGTTGGTGGTTTGACTGGTGCTACCGCCGTCAATATCGGTGACGGTGAGGGTGAGGTTGTAGTTACCGTTGTCGGTGTAAGTGTGGGTGATGTTGCGTCCGACGATGGGGGTGGTGCCGTCGCCGAGGTTCCAGATGTAGGTGAGATTGTTGCTGCTGCCGCCGTCTGTGGCGACGGCAGATAGTTGGATGGTTTGTCCTTCGGTGATGGTGGTGGGGATGGTTACGGTTTGGATGGTGGGTGGGAGGTTGTTGATGGTGATGTTGACGGTGGCGAGGTTAGAAATTTGGCCGTCGCTGCCGAAACCGATGTATTTGAAGCTGTCGGTGCCGACGTAGGTGGAAACGGGTTGGTAGGTGAATTTACCGTCGGGGGTTTGGGTTAATGTGCCGTGGATGGGTTGGTTGATGATTTGGATCTGGGTGACGTTGGTGTCGTTGGTTGTTAGTTGGGTGGGATCTAGGGTGAGGGGGGTGTTTTGGGTGGTGGTAAGGGTATCGTTGTTGGTGACGGGGATGGGTTGGGTGTCGGTAAAGAGTTTTACGTCGTCGATGGTGATGGTGCTGGTTCTTGCGCCGAAGCCTATTAGGTTGAAGTAGAGGGTGGCTTGTGTTGCTGGGGTGACTTGGGTGAGATCGATGGTGACGATGCTACTGTTGTTACCTAGAGCGGTGATGGTGACTTTATCGCTCTTATGAATGGTGCCGTTGGCTTGGATGTTGAGGAGGGAGTCGGTGTGGTTTAGACCGATAGATGTTCCGGCGAGGGGGTTGAATGTGTTGGTGTCTATTAGGGCTACTTCAAAGGCATCGTTGGCGGATTTGGTGGTGTCTCCGGTAACGAGGTGATTGTCAATGATTGTGAATTGGAGGGTTTTGGCTCCGGTGGGGATGATGAAGGCTTGGGTGAGTTCGGAGAGTTTTTGGGACTGTTCGGTTAATGTGGCGGTGCCGTTGATGATGTTGGTTGCGCCGAGGGTGTTCCAGTCTGCGGTGGTGGCGAAGTCGCCGTTGTTGATGCCGATGAGGGCACCTGCGGTGAGGTTGGCTGAGTTAAGCGTATCTACACCCGACACCCAACCCCCGACACCCGCATTAACCGTGTCAATCATTGCTAAGTTCAACGCCGATGGGAGTTTACGAACGCCAGGTTTGAGGCTAGTGTTCATCAGATCGTAGGGGTGGAAGGTGGTGTCGAGGTGGGAGCCGTCGGGGGTAAGGGTGGCGGTTAGTCCACCATTGATGAAGGTGGGTACGCCGTTGATGTTTTGAATGTAGGCATCGAAGGCACTATTGCCGCGAATGATGCCGTTGAGGTGTCCGAGTTCGTGGAGAATGGTGGTGAGGAGGTCGTATTTACCATAGGCGGCACTGTCCGCAGTTGCTTTGTAGGCAGTGTCTGCTAGTTGGGTGGTGAATTCGCTGTTGTCGTCTGGGGTGGTGTCGATGAACCAGCCGAGGTTGTTGCCGTTGATGTCTAGGGTGAGGGTGCCGGAGTTGGGACGACCGAGGGTGTCGTATCCGGTGATGGTGGCTTCGGCTAGTTGTCCGGTGGGGAGATCTGTGACCTCGATTTTGAGGTTAAATGGTGTTGGGGACTGGAGGAATTCTGTCCAAGTGGGTACTGTTGTATTTTGGAGGTTGGGGTTATGACTGCTGAGGAGTTGTTGGAGCGTTATGCTGCTGGTGAGAGACTTTTCATTGAAATTGACTTGAGCGGAATTGATTTGAGTGGAGCTAGTTTGCAACAAATTGACCTGTGCAGATGCAATCTCCGAAATACCAATTTTTCCAGAGCTAATTTGTTGGAAGGAAGCCTGATGGGATGCGATCTCACTGGAGCTAACCTCAGTGATGCCAATCTTGAAAGAGTTGCTATGCAAGGAACCAACCTGGAAAATGCTACCTTGTTGGGAGCTGAAACTGTCGAGGCTGAGTTTGCTGGGGCTTTCTTTCACAACACTATTGCCGAGGAAGGGCATATTATTGAAGGACCTGAGTACTTCGATTGATGTTTGTTGCGATTGGATTGAAGACGATTCAGCTAGCAAGTTTGCTGTTGGATCGGAAACATCGTCATCACTAACACTATCTGGTAAATCAATAATGTCTATAGGCAAAGTAAGCCTGATTTGATTCTCGATCGCATTTTGTGATGCCTCTGAAAGATTAGATGAAAAGTTTAATTCAGTTAGTTCTTCTAATTGGCGAATTGGAATTGCCCATTTTGTCCAATCTTTCCACTCATCAATTGTATTGATTGTAACCGTTCTTGCTGCAAAGTGAGCTGTCCCAGGAATCGTTGCTGAAAAAGGTACAAAGAGAATCCTTTTACCTGCTGGATCTGTGGGATCTTTTAACCATTTACCTGGATTATTTGGATCTGGCAATCTGGGTCGCTGAATATTTGGAATTAGAACAGCTACAGCATCAGTTAATATATTGGGATTACTTTCAATATCCCCTAAATTGTGCCCTGGTTGAGCGAGTCCAACAATTACTTTCCAAACAAATTCTGGGACATTTATATTATTAGTTTGTAATGGATTAGTTGTAGTTCCATTTTGTGGCGGCTTTATAAATGGAACTTCGTAAGGGGTTGTAGAGCCATAACCTCCAGCATAAATATATAGGTCTTTATTTTGATCTCCTACCAAAGTAGCAGTACTATAATTTTCAAGCTGCTGCCAAGGAGAGCGAAAAGCGTCAGTATTATTATCAGGAGTTTGAGGCAAAATATTTGACATGAAATAAGTTGCCAACTGATCTTTAGCAGTTCTATTTCTATCGGAGCTTCGAGCCATATGTCCCCGATGATAATAGCTTGATTGACCATTCAATCTATAAGATGTTGCATCTAGCCGATTAAACGAACTAGGTAAGGCTTGATCTAGTTGGAATGGAAAATCCGTTTTTGGCTGCCCTGAGTAACTTGAGTAATTATCAGGTACTGGAATGCCACCGCTAGTCGCGGGACGATTGAGGTTACCTCTCCAAGATTGATTTAACTTCCATGCAACCCAATTGGGTCCTTTATTATCATTATTGTAAGAAAGGGAGTATTGTGGTCTTTCGAGCAGATAATTATTCGAGTACGCCGCTAGATTATCTGATGGATTTCTTGCTTCAGAAGGATTACCTAAAAGTAAGTGTTCACTCTTGAAGAAAACATTATCAAGATAAGCAGTCCCACCATTCATCGTGAACTTGAGCGTAGCTGCCTTCCCCCGTAAGCTTTGATCTACATTAATATGGAAAGTTTCAAACCCAGTTCGGGCATAACCTAATCTGTAAGTATCTGCATCGTTATAGCCCAGATCGTAAGGACCGATAGCATCTTGTAACGTAATTGTCTGAGTCGTTCTATTACTAGAATTACCCACTTCCTCAAGTGATACTTCAATAGTTCCACCAGTATTAGGCGCATACAGATCGAATCTCAACACACCCCAATCAGGAACGGTGAAACGATTGTGAGTAACACTCTGTAAACTGCCAAAACCGCCACCCAACTTCAGCGCAAAACTCTGATTTCCGCCTTCTCCATAAACTAAGTTACTCTGAGTCGGCGTATCGAAAGAAGTTGTATTAGAAGCACTACCATTATAAGTAGACCAACCAGGAATCCACTGGCTGTCAAACTTATTCGTAATTGCATCAAAATTACCATTAAACACAGTAGAAACAGCATAATCACCTCGTCGCAATAACCCGCTCATTTGGACATTGGTATTATCGAAAGAAACATCAGTGCGTCGTAATTTTAAATAGCTATTAAAAGACGCACCAATTTGTGCTCGACTCACCTTATTGCCGATTATTTTATAAGGACGAGTACTATAACCTCCACCCAATACCGAGTGGAACCAACCAGTACCAATTCCTTCCCACACAGCATTACTATCTCCACGAGCTACATTAGAAAGAGTATTGTCAGGAGTGTACCAAGTCTGAGCATTACTATATTGCTGTGCCCCATTACTATATAAGTCGCCCAAACGACGATAGATCTTATCAGTATCCAAACCAGTAGGTGAAAATAAAGATTCACGCGCTACCTCTCCCTTATTAACATCAGCAGTACCGAGATACCAGGCAAGAGTCTTGAGATGTGGATTCCAACTACTATTCCCAGGGGTTTCAAACCCAGCCAAACCATTTAGATTGACTTGCCAATCGGCACCAGTCACAGCTTTAGTAGAAACTTGACTACCGGAAACAGTATTATCGAAATAATAATTATCGGCATAGGTAACATTATTCCAAACCGTATAAGTTGGATCGAGAATGTTGCTAGTATTACCAGGTAGATCGATACTCGTCATTTGTAAATCGCGATTATCTACAGTCGTACCCCCAGCCAAAGGATAATCGGTACCGAGCCGTTGGACAACTTCAGAATTGACAATATTACTCCGACCAAATCCGATAAAATGTAAAGTCAAACCAAAAGACGTAGGGTGGGCAGTGCCCACAGCACATATAGAGCCGTAGCCAAAAGAACTTAAACTATTTTATCGATCGCAATCGTTTCACTAATCGATCGATATTAAACACCCGAATATTTATATTGTTAAATTGAAAATAGTATTGGTGGGCAGTGCCCACAGCACATGTAGAGCCGTAGCCAAAAGAATTTAAACTGATTCTATCGAACAATCTTTTCACCAATCGATCGATATTCAGTGTCCAAATATTTATATTTTTAAATTGAGAATGGTGTTGGTGGGCAGTGCCCACCCTACGTAATTTGTATCTGCTTTTTACTTACACGATATCAATCGTTATTATTAATTTACAAATATTTATTGCTATTCTCCTATTTCTAAATTCATTAAGCTCGTTACTACTGGGGTGAAACTATTACCCCTACACTGACAACCCCAATTGCGATCGTATTCACCCCGCCTTACCCCGCGATGAAAACTCGAATATGGCCAATCATGAACGCATTGTACTAACCCATGCTTGACTGGGTTGAAATGTAAATAATTTAAATGCTTGCGAAGATCGAACTCATCGCGGATCGTATGCTCGTAAAATCTTCTTTGCCAGACATTACTTTCTCGATGCTTTTTACGTGATTCACACACATCATCAGGTAAATTATTTGCGCCGCGTAACGCACGAGTAAATAACACCTTCATCCGTCCGACACGATAAGAATAATCGGGATCGTCAGGTGGTAAAGTCCACAAAAAATGAATATGTTCGGGGAGAATGACGGCAGCATCGATATTAAATGGCTTTTCTGCCATCATTACCGTACAAGCTTGTCGCAACATCTCAATATTTTCTGGTACTAAAAATAACTTATGCCGCTGATAAGTGATGAGAGTTAGAAAAACACTACTTCCAGGAATATGAGCGCGGCGGTATTCTGGCACAGCTACAATTGAAAATAACTAACTATAATTACTAAATAAAAATGTATAAATGTAGGGTGGGCAATGCCCACAACACACGTTGAGAAGCAGCAAAAAGAATTTAAACTGTTTAATTCAATTATCTATGGTACGCTATGCGATCTATCTGTTCAATATTTGAGTGGTATTAAATACAATGAATATTTAGCTTGTTCGATCGAGAATGGTGTTGGTGGGCAGTGCCCACCCTACGCGATCTATTAATTATCATAACGAATACCAGCATCGGCGAGGCGTTGAATTGCTTCGCCCAACCTGTCGAGATCGGCAATTAAACTAATTCTGACATATCCTTCGCCGCCAATACCAAAGGCATTTCCTGGCGTGAAAACGACGCCTGTTTTTTGCATTACCATCAGCGCAAAGTCGGTCGAATTCCAACCCACCGCACAGGGAATCCACAGATACATCGTGGCTTTAGTGGGTTTAATTTTCCAACCTAATTTGGCTAAACCTTGAATTACAAAGTCGCGCCGTTCGCGATAGCGATTTTGAACTTCGGTGACGTATTCGTCGGGCAATTCAAGGGCGGTTTGGGCGGCTGTTTGGAGGGCGGCAAAAATGCCGTAGTCGAGATTGGTTTTGAGGGTGCGGAGTCCTTGAATGATTTGGCTGTTGCCGACGACAAAACCGACGCGCCAGCCTGCCATATTATAGGTTTTGGAGAGGGTATGGAACTCGACGCCGATTTCCTTAGCACCGGGGATTTCTAACAGGCTGGTGGGCTTGTAGCCGTCAAAGGCGAGTTCGGCGTAGCAGAGATCGTGAACTAACAGAATTTTGTACTCGCGGGCAAAGGCGACGACATCTTCAAAGAAGGTGCGCGAGGCGGTGGCTCCCGTGGGATTGCTGGGATAGTTGAAGAAGAGAATTTTGGCTTGGCGGGCAACATCTTCGGGAATATCGTTGAGATCGATTTCCCAGTCATTTTCGGCTTTGAGGATGATGTTATGAATCTTAGCACCCGCGATCGCTGGCCCCCGAAAGTGGACGGGATAGGCGGGACTGGGTACCAATACGGTGTCGCCAGGATTGATATAGGCGAGGGCGAGATGTCCTAAGCCTTCTTTAGAGCCGAGTAAGGGCAGAGCTTCGCTATTAGGATCGAGGGTGACGCCATAGCGGCGATAGTACCATTTGGAGATCGCGCTCCGAAAATTGGCGGTACCTTCAAATGGTGGGTAGCCGTGATTGGTGGCTTCATCGAGGGCGTCTTTAGCCGCAGCAATTACGGGTGCGGGTGCGGCACCGTCTGGATTGCCCATGCCCAAGTCAATTAAATCGACACCCTGAGCGCGGGCGTTGGCTTTGAGTTCGTCCAACCGAGCAAATACGTATTGGGGCAAGGATTGGAGGCGTTCGGCAGGGCTAATCCAGTCTAGGGTCATTGTCTATACTTTAGCGGCAGGTCTCGATGGGCAGCACGAATGGCAAAACAGAATCGTAGCGAAGTGCGTTTATCTAGAATATCAGGTTAGATGCTATTCCTGTGATTGGATTCTCTGGGCGAAATCCCATGCGATCGAGCACAAAACTTACCATAACCGATTCTAAGCTTGCTAAGATCGCATCTGGTATGAGTTAAGGCTGCAACTTTATGGCCATTGGCTCGTCCTGCATCTATATATTCTACTAACCGCTCGATCGAACATTACTATGTCCAAGTTATCGACCTTTACTCTCAGTATCGTAGGTACGCTCGCAATTACGTTTTTGACCGCACAATTACCTTTGCAGGCTAGATCGCGAACTCCGAAAGCTTGTGTCGATCGACAACCGATAACTAAGCGGGTATCTCTAACTCTGACAGCAGATAAAGAAGTAATTACAGACAATATTATCACTTATCAACCAATTGAGGGTAAAGCATCTGTTAAACCTGGAGATATTATTAGATACACGGTAGTTGCCAAAAATAACAGTCATTGTCCGCTTAGAAATCTGATCTTAAAACAACCGATTCCTAGGGGAACTAACTATCTTAAAAATTCAGCTACTGCGACCAAAGGTGCTCAATTATTATTTAGCATCGATGGTGGCAAAACATTTGTTGCCGAACCAAAAATTGACGGTCAAATAGCACCTGCAACTGCCTATAACTATCTACGCTGGAAGTTTAGGCGACCCGTACCGACTAACGCACAAGTCAAAACTAGCTATAAGCTGCAAGTAAAATAGACAGTTATTTATATGTAATAATTACCTGTATGGCTCGATCGCTCGAATTTCAATCTATAAGTTATGGCAGAATTAATCGAATTTGAAACAGAGCGACTCCGGTTGCGCCAATGGATCGAATCAGATCGAGAGCCGTTTGCTCGACTCTGTGCCGATCCGCAAGTGATGGAATTTTTTCCTAATATACTCGATCGAGCCGCTAGCGATGCAATGGTCGATCGACTTCAGGCATTAATAAGCGATCGCGGCTGGGGCTTTTGGGCGGTAGAATTAAAGGCAGATAATAACTTCATCGGCTTCGTCGGTTTGCACGTTCCCACGGCCAATTTACCCTGCTCTCCGTGTGTAGAAATTGGGTGGAGATTGGCATCGCCATATTGGGGCAAAGGCTACGCATCAGAGGCGGCTAGCGAGGTACTTAAAGTAGGATTCGATCGAATCAATTTACCAGAAATCGTTTCTTTTACTGCTACTCTCAATCGTCGATCTTATACTTTAATGGAACGGCTGGGAATGACTCGTGAGGCTGAAACATTCGAGCATCCTCTCGTTCCCGAAGGACATCGACTTCGAGAACATTACCTTTATCGATTATCGCGGGACAAATGGCAATCCGATCGATAAAACAACACATGAATGTGTTGCAGGATTGAGATATTATTTCAGGTAGGGGCAATTCATGAATTGCCCCTACCTGAAATAATATCAATTTTGCTACCTATTCAGAGTAGATGCCCAAAACATAAAGCCACCTGAAATTAGCATTCCAGCAGTAATAAAAAATCGATGCTTGCCGAAGGGAGTTGTATCGTGAATTATCAGGATTAGACTAATTGCCAGGGGCACGATCGCACCTAACTCGATCGCCAGATTTCGATAGAATAGGTAATTAGTAAGTTGAATCTTACCAGCACTCGGCAATAGTCCAAACGGGAGCTTAAAAACTTCCAGGTTGGGATAAAGTAATGGTAATGGTAAAACGCCAGTAAGCAGATCTAATAATAGATGAGAGAAACCAGCTAGTATTGATTGCCAACTCCGTAGCTTAAGAGTTTTGCCGCGATTGCCTAACAGCCACAATCCTAAAATAGTGCAAGCGGGGACGATTAATACCCCGAGAAATGAATGAGTAGTCCTGATGCGATAGTTATTATTTTGTAAAATTAGTGAAGGGACGAGGTAGTCGATATCCGGTATAGATGCGATCGTAATTAGCCACACTAGCCACGGTAAATTATGTCGAATCGATCGATCTTGACGAATCGATCGTAACTCCATCGTTGTCAGATATACCGTCAAACCTGCCAAACCATGACCGACAAATGATGACATAATAATCTCTAACCGAAACTATCGACTGTGTAAAAATTAAAATTATCTACTACCACCATTCCATCACCTTCAATTACGGCTAACTCGCGACTTTCACTAATCGCACGTTGTAAAATCCGAATTAGCTTTTGTGGGGAGAAGAATTCTAATTCTAGATAGCAGCCAGCATCTAGCCATGCTAATTCATTGGGATTTAAACTATTGCGGACATCGGGAGGTAATTGTTGCGCTAATTCGGCTGATGCGGTAGATTGCAACGTTAAGATATCGAGATTGTCGATAATCTGACGCGGGAGAATACCAACATCGATAATCGGAATGGTAAGATTGGGAAACCAATTTTCGTCTTGACGCAGGCGAGAGGCGAGTTGAACACCTTTGGGAGAGCAATTGTGGAGCGCATAGACTTTTAAGTCGAGATTGCGGCGCAGCATCTCCATGGTGGTGGTAAAAATATGCTGCGGATAACCATCGATCGTCAGGATAGCGCAGTTGTTTTCAAAGTGGAAGTTATTACTAATTAATAGTTGTGCAATTTCTGGAGTATCGCATATAACTACGCGATCGAAACTATATGCCGTAACTTCTACATTCGGTGCGGCTGGTAAATTGTTAGTTTCTGGAATAGGTAAAAGCTTTTCTGGTGGGTTATTGATACTATTCCAGCGAGCTAACCAGCGATCGAATTGCGCTCGATCTATTCCAAGTGGATCGGAAACCTTTCGTTTTTTTCGAGGCTTGCCTACAAAATAAAAAATACCGCCAACTCCTATAAGTGCAATAATAATAGTCCCTATAATTCTTGCTTTATCTATATTGGCTATTAAACTAACTATGATGAACAACGCAAAAAGAAAAACTGTAGCTAAGTCATTTTTATTGACATAAGCTTGCAGTCGCATATTTAGTAAATAATAAAGCTGGCTAGATGTAAAGAACAATGTCTCATTAGCAGATACTTTAGTAATTAATCTTGCGAAAAATACATCTGTTACTGTGACCTTGGACAACATCATTTTCGGCTCAAAGACAAAATAATGTCCGCATTTCTTACACCTGCCGAGATTATCGGTTCGATCTTGAAGCGTATTGTCTGTGCTGCAATTAATACATCTCATAATCCTTACTTTCCTAAACCCTAACCAAAACTTTCGACAGTATAAAAACCAGGGCTACTATCGATAATTACCATATCGCCACCTTCAACTACTGCTAATTCCCGACTTTCATTTATCGCGCGTTGTAAAATCTGGATGAGCTTTTGAGGTGAGAAAGATTCTAATTCTAGATAGCAACCAGCATCGAGCCATGCTAATTCATCAGGGTTGAGACTGGCGCGGATCTCTGGCTCTAGTTGTTGAGATGTTCGAGCGGATGCTTCAGACTGAGGCGTCATCACGTCGGTATTATCCATAATTTGGCGGGGGAGAATACCGACATCGATAATGGGAATCTCTGGATTGGGAAACCAAGTTTCTTCGCGCAGGCGACGAATTAATCTGACGCCGTTAGGCGAACAATTATGCAAAGCATAAACTTTGAGATCGGGATTGCGGCGGAGCATTTCCATCGTGGTAGTAAAAATACTCTGAGGATAACCATCGATCGTCAGAATCGCACAGTTATTTTCAAAGTGGAAGTTGTTACTAATTAATAATTGCGCGATTTCTGGAGTATCGCAGATAACTACGCGATCGAAACTATAGGCAGTAACTTCAGGATTTGATGCAGCGGGTAAACTAGCATTCTGCGGTGGAGGTAATATTTTAGCAGGTGCATTATTAATACTATTCCAGCGATCGAGCCATTCTTCAAATTGAGTCTGCTCGACTAAAAAAGCATCAAAAATTTGACTCTGTTGGCGTTTGCAATCCCAGCTCAACCACGCCGCAGCAACACCCAATCCGATCGAGAAAATAATCCCGATTGGTGTTTTGGCAACAATACTGACAGGTAACCCCACTAAGAGAAGTACCCCAGATAGAATTTTGAGAGTTTTAATACTATTCAGACGAGTGCGCCGATTGAGGTAGTTAGAGAGCGCGCTTTGAGATACCGCTAACACGATCCAAGTCGCATATAAACTGATGACAATCGGAGCGACTAGACTATGCGACAATCGAAAGAAGCCACTCACCCAAACGATCGCAAATACAATAAAGAATAAACCGCACCCTAAATAAGCAGCCGGATTAGTCGCGATATTAACCTTACTAAACCGCGATCGCAGTCGTTTGTCTAATAAATAATAAAGTTGTCTGGGTGTGAAGAATAAGGTGTTATTAGCTGATGTGTCGGCGATTAACTTGGCAAAAAATGGATCGGTTAATCTCGTCTGGGTTGGCATTGCTGTCGGCTCGAAGGCAAAGGGATGATTGCAACTCTTACACCAACCCAGATTTGCGGTACGATCTTTGAGATTATTGTCAGTATCGCAGTTAATACATTTCACGATCGATCCTCCTCAAAGATTTGATTGGTTAATAAAACACGATAATCTTCTCGCTGTCTGATAAGTCGATGAAAATCGCCATCTAATAATACTTCTGCTGGGCGCGGACGATGGAGAAAGTGAGAAGACATGGCATAACCATATGCGCCGACATCTCGAATGGCAATAATATCGCCGATCTTTAGTCGCGGTAGCTGGCAATTGCGCCCTAAATAATCGCGAGAATAGGTGGTGTTTCCACAAACATCGGTGGTAAATAATCGATCGCTATTTTGCCAGCTAACAATCTCTCGATAGCCACCATGTACCGATGGTACCGAGAGATTTGCAACAGTGGTATCGACACCGACGATCTGTTTTTCTCCCTGCCATTTTGTCGAAACTACCCGCGCTAATAGTACCGCACAACCCGCGATCGCCGCGCGTCCGGGTTCGATCGTCAGTTGAATCTGTTTATCTAACTTGGCTAGTTTTTCAGTTAATATGCACCCAAATTCCAGCCAATCAAAAGCCGCTTTGTCATGACGATAGGGATAGCCAAATCCACCGCCGAAATCTAAATAAGCTAGATCTGGTAACTGGATCGCGATCGATAATATCGTCTCAATGGCATCTACAAACGCTTGTGTCGCATTCGTCCCCGTACCCCGATAGAAATGTAATCCAGCAATCGTTAAACCTGCCTGACGGGCGATCTCATTGGCGCGATCGAATTCATCGGGATGTACGCCGATCCGACTTTCTCCAGTTAAAGCAGGGAAGTTCAAGCGCAATCCCAGTCGAGGCTGTGGGTAGATAGCAGTATGAGGATTTACAAAAGTTTCCCGCACGGCTACTAAAGTCTCAAGTTGGCTCAGGCTATCCAAATTAAGTGAGTGAATCTCCCATTCCAAAACATCCCGCAGCTCCTGACGATCGAGATTGCTACCGCTATAGACGATGCGATCGGGTGCAAAACCCGCAGTCAGAGCCAGATGGATATCTCCTGGGGTATTGGCATGAATTCCCCAACCTTTGTTTTTAAAAACCTGAAGGAGAGCGACATTCCCATTAGTGACGCTGGCAAACTGAAACTGGGTATCGGGATAGGGAATAGAATTGGTAATGCGATCGATCGTGTCACAGAGTCGATCGAGTTGGTAGACATACAACGGCGAACCATAGACAGAGACTAGCTCTTGCGCTGTAGATAGCGAGAAGGGGAGGGAATCGTGATGGGGATATTGGTGTCGCTCCATATCGATCTGCTTGGAGTATCGATCGCAGCATAGCATTAACTTTCTGTTTTGCTGGAGCGGGTGTCTCTTCAATACGCCTAAATCGGGCGATGAATTACCTACAAAAATCGGGATAAGCTATCAGGCATTTAGATCGCATGTTAGATTTCTTGAAAGCGGGGAGCGATTTGCGCACGCCTTTGTTTCCCGACGGGTTAGCAAATCAGCGACGTGCGTTCTGGAGGTTTCCTCCAGGTCGAGCACGTCAAGACAAGACAGCGGGGAGCGGGGAAGAGGTAAGTAAATTAAATGACTAACAGCTTAGGGGCAATGTCTGAGCAATGTTAGGCTGAGATTATCGGTACCAAATACATTTTTAAAATTCAGGAGCGAGCGATCGTGGTAGGAGCCAATCCTCAAGATAAGCATCCCATGAAGGGATTTCCTCAAGTCTGCTTCATTAAAAATACCGTATTGAATCCCAATATTATCATTGGCGATTACACATATTATGACGATCTAGAAGATTCCGAAAATTTCGAGCGGAACGTTCTTTATCATTTCCCATTTATTGGCGATCGTCTAATCATCGGCAAATTTTGTGCTCTAGCAACAGGCGTCAAGTTCATTATGAATGGGGCGAGTCACAAAATGGCTGGGTTTTCGACTTATCCGTTTCAAATCTTCGGTAATGGTTGGGAAAAAGTCATGCCGCGATCGGAAGAACTACCGTACAAAGGCGATACGATCGTCGGTAATGATGTGTGGATTGGCTATGAAGCGACGATAATGCCAGGAGTCCAAATCGGCGACGGAGCGATTGTTGCTGCTAAATCGGTTGTCGTGGGTAATGTTGCGCCCTATACGATCGTCGGTGGCAATCCGGCTAAATGTATTCGCCAACGCTTTGATGATGAGACGATCGCGGCCTTAATTGAAATCGCTTGGTGGAATTGGGAAATCGAGAAAATTACTCGCAATCTAGAGCAGATTGTCGCGGCAGATCTGGAAGCTTTAATAAATTGTGATTAGGGAAAATAAAAGTTGTGATACTCACATCTTGCATCAAAACATAGTTACTAGTGTTTTAGTGAATAGTGGATAGTTTTAGTACTTAGGAGTAACTTTCGATGCTATTTTTATCAGTTTTTATGTACTGGCGCAAGACATGAGAATATCGCTCT
Source organism: Chamaesiphon polymorphus CCALA 037 (assembly GCF_003003845.1). Taxonomy (GTDB): domain Bacteria; phylum Cyanobacteriota; class Cyanobacteriia; order Cyanobacteriales; family Chamaesiphonaceae; genus Chamaesiphon; species Chamaesiphon polymorphus. The sequence continues at coordinate 31,171 of NZ_PVWO01000012.1, forward strand.
CGATTTTTTGTCTGGGATAATTTTTAAGAGTAGCAACTCAGTCAATTTTATTTGCGATCGAGGGAAAATATCGCGCTCACAATTTCCTCAAAATTGAAAGATAAACTCTAATTAGTTAAAATTAAAATGAGGCGATCGCCGATAATTATGAATGGTCTGGCTCTCGATCGAAACGTACTCCAGCTTAATACATTGGTCGCAAACACATTTAACAAAAACAGGGGGTTAAATCTCCAACTTTTTAGGTGGATTGTTGTTAAGTCGGGGTTGAGACTCTCATCTTAACAACCCCATTATCAATTATCAATTATCAATTATCAATTATCAATTAATATCAACCCGTTCTAGTAGTCGATTTCAACATAAATATGGCTAATATCGATTCTGTGCCGCAGACCATGTGGCATCAGTTGCCAGTATCGAAAATTTTCGAGCGACTAGCTAGCAATCCCGATCGGGGATTAGCTGTCGATGAGATTGCGAAGCGGCAACGCGAATTTGGTCTGAATGAATTAATCGCTAAAAAAGGTAAACCGGGATGGCTGAAGTTTATCTTGCAGTTCAATCAGCCATTATTGATTATCCTCGTTTGTGCTGGAGCCATTAAAGCCCTCTTGGGTGAATGGGTAAATGCGGCGGTGATTTGGGGCGTGACGACCACTAATGCGATCGTCAGTTATTTTCAAGAAGCCCAAGCTGAAGATGCAATTTCGGCTCTGGCTACTAGTATTGTCACCGAAGCAACTGTAATTCGCGATGGCAGCAAAACCAAGGTGCAGTCTACTCAACTGGTGCCGGGAGATATCGTGTTACTCGCTTCTGGCGATAAAGTCCCGGCAGATTTGCGCTTATTTAAAACTCGCGATCTCCAGATCGACGAATCAGCTCTGACTGGCGAATCAGTAGCGGTTGAGAAAAATATTGACAGCGAACTCGAACCAGAAGCACCGCTAGCCGAACGAACGAATATGGCTTATGCAGGCGGTTTCGTGACCTTCGGGCAAGGGATTGGGATTGCGATCGCCACAGGCAATCACACCGAAACAGGCAAAATTTCTAGCCTAATCGAACAACGGACAGATCTGACAACGCCATTGACTCGTAAATTCAACCAATTTAGCCAAAATTGGCTATTTTTTGTGTTGGGGATGGCCACGCTGACTTTTGCAGTGGGCTTGGGGCAACGCAGTTTTAAGGATGCCGTGGAAGCATCGATCGCACTGATTGTTGGGGCGATTCCCGAGGGTTTACCTGCGGTGATTACGGTGACGCTCGCGATCGGGGTCAGGCGGATGGCGCGCAATCATGCCATCATTCGGAAATTACCAGCAGTGGAAACTTTGGGTAGTGCGACGGTCATCTGTTCTGATAAAACGGGCACCTTGACCGAAAATCAGATGACCGTGCAAGTAATAGATGCTGGCGGCTTGACTTATACGGTGACGGGGCAAGGCTACGAGCCAGAGGGCCAGATCTCCTTGGAAGGCACTGAAGATCCTACCGATCGCCTCGTCCCAAATACGGCATTGTCAGAGTGTCTACTGACTGGGCTATTGTGTAATGATTCGCAATTGCAACGAGCGGCGGATAAGTGGGAAATAGTCGGCGATCCGACTGAGGGCGCGCTAATTGTATCGGCTCTGAAAGCTGGTTTCGATCCAGCCGAAACAACCAGTGAGTATCCTCGGCTCGATAGCATTCCCTTTGAATCGCAGTTTCAGTACATGGCGACCCTGCACGCCAGTCGAGAGCGGGGGCAAAAAACTATTTATATCAAAGGTGCGGCTGAGGCGTTGTTACCTCGCTGTGTCGCCCGTTTAAATCCCGCAGGTAATTTAGATCCACTCGATCGAGAGTCGATCGAGGCGCGGATCGATGCGATCGCCCAACAGGGCTTACGAGTCTTGACCTTCGCTAAAAAGAGCGTATCTGCGTCGATCCAGTCGATCGACCATGCCGATCTCGAAGCCGATCTGGTGTTCTTGGGGCTTCAGGGATCGATCGATCCGCCCCGACCTGCCGCGATCGCCGCCGTCCGTGCCTGTCAAGCTGCCGGAATTCAGGTGAAGATGATTACAGGCGACCATCTCAAAACAGCCAGCGCGATCGCCCGCAGAATGGGCATTCGGAACCAAGTCAAGCAATCGATCGCCTATAGCGGTGCGGACTTGTCACGGATGAACCCATCCGATCTAGCGAATGCCGTTACTCAAGGGGTCGTCTTTGCCAGAGTCGCACCAGAACAAAAGCTGCGCTTGGTCGAAGCATTGCAATCTAGAGGCGAAATTGTCGCCATGACTGGCGATGGGGTCAACGATGCCCCCGCCCTCAAACAGGCCGATATTGGGATTGCGATGGGCAGCGGGACGGAAGTATCGAAAGCCGCTGCCGATATGATTTTGACGGATGACAATTTTGCCTCGATCGGCTCGGCGGTCGAAGAGGGGCGCGCAGTTTACCAGAACTTAATTAAGGCAATTTGCTTTATTTTGCCCGTTAATGGTGGGGAATCGATGACGATTTTGATTAGCACCTTGCTAGGTCGCGAATTGCCAATTTTATCACTACAAATTCTCTGGCTGAACATGCTCAATTCGATCGCGATGACAGTACCGCTCGCCTTTGAGCCAAAATCTACGGGCGTGATGAAACACCCACCCCGTCCCGCCACCGAACAATTCCTCACTGCCAATCGGATTAAGCGGATCTTAGCGGTTTCGCTCTATAACTGGACGCTGATTTTTGGGATGTTTGAATGGGTGCAGCAAACTCCTTGGGGTACTCTACCACTGGCGCGCACGATGGCAATTCAGGCATTGGTGATGGGGCGAATGATTTATTTACTCAGTATCAGTCAGCTTTTACCTGCGACGATTGCCAAGTTGAGAGGCTCGACCGATCGAGTGCAGGGTGCGCCAGCGTTAGCGATCGGATTAGTCGGGGCGATCGTCTTGCAAATTGTTTTTAGCAATGCTCCGATTATTAATAATGTGTTTGAAACCGCACCGATGTCGCTAGAATTATGGGCGATCTGTATCGGTGCGAGTTTACCGACGATCGCGATCGCCGCTATTGCCAATCGATTCGATCCGCCTAAATAACTCAAGTTGCTACTTATACCATTTCTCTAAATTACTGCTACAGATCTTTACCCCTCCCAACCTCCCCTTATGAAAGGGGTGTATACACAAGTTCACTAGACTTCGTTTAAGGTTGGTTTACCCCCCAACCCCCCCTTATAA
>NZ_PVWO01000223.1 GCF_003003845.1 Chamaesiphon polymorphus CCALA 037
GGCGTACTTAGGTAGCGTTCGCCAAAACTCGGTTGAATCATGACGATTAGTTTACCTTTATTTTCGGGACGACGACCCACGGCGATCGCGGCACAGAGGGCAGCACCCGAAGAAATACCCGAGAGCAAACCCTCTTCTCTTGCCAATCTCCGTCCGTAATCGATCGATTGTTGGTCTGTAACTGTAATCACTTCATCAATGACCTCGATTTTCAAGACCTGGGGGACAAATCCCGCCCCAATTCCCTGAATTTTATGCGGCCCCGGTCGCCCTCCCGACAGTACGGGACTATTTGTAGGTTCGACCGCGATAACTTTAAATTCTGGTTTGCGAGGTTTGATGACATCGGCAATTCCCGTAATTGTGCCGCCCGTACCGACTCCAGCCACGACTATATCTACTAGGCCGTCAGTATCAGCCCAAATTTCTTCAGCAGTGGTGGTGCGGTGGATTTGGGGATTAGCTGGATTGCGAAATTGTTGGAGCATATACGCATGAGGCGTTTTATCGACAATTTCTTGGGCGCGGCGGATGCAGCCGCTCATGCCTTCAACCCCTGGGGTCAGTTCTAATTGGGCACCATAGGCTTTTAATAACGCCCGTCGTTCGAGACTCATGGTTTCGGGCATGGCAATAATTAACTTATAGCCTTTAGCTGCGGCCACCATCGCCAGTGCAATTCCGGTATTGCCAGAAGTCGGTTCGACTAAAATTGTTTTATGCGGTGCAATCAAACCTTCTTTTTCGGCAGATTCGATCATATTGACCCCAATGCGATCTTTGACGGATGCCGCTGGATTCATGCCTTCTAATTTGACAACAATATCGGCGACACACCCTTCAGCTTGGGGAATGCGATTGAGCCTGACTAAGGGGGTGCGACCGACTAGTTCTGTAATATCCTTAGCAATCTTCATAGCGGGTATGGGGTAGAGGGACAGGAGGTAGGGATTGCAGAAATTTAGATCCCGAATATCTAGTTTAATTTACTCCCGAGCGTCAAAGCGGAACTGTCTGTCCGAGCCGAAGGCTAGCTGGCCCAGAGGTGCCCTCGGCAACAGCCCACTAATTCAAGCTTACCATCGTCCTGATGTAGGATCTAGGTTGAAGTTGTCATACCCCCAACCCCCTGCCAATCCCCTAACTTAATGATTCGCTTAACTACCACATTTTGATGATAAAGAAGAGGAATATCTGGGCACAATAAAGATCGAGACAGGTAACTCAATCGCTCGGCTATAATTTAGCGATCGACTCTAGTAGTACTAATGTGGTACCCTCGGACAAAGGTCGTGCTAACGTTCGCAAGACTTCAATTTTAGATCCAAGCTACAATCATTACTAATCACATAAACTTTACAATGCTTCTAAAATTATTATCTTCCCAAGCAGTAAATCTCAAGTAGCTCGAATAGTTAAATTAATCGCGGTGTAAGCCGTTTGGCAAGGTAAGGAAGTCTTAATCGGGAGTAGGGGATGCTGGATGCGATCGTACACAATCTAGAACAAAGCAATCATATTGCCAGAATCAAAAAGCTGGTGTTTTGTGCATGTACAAATAATTGGAGTAATGAAGCTCAACAATTGAGTACGGTCAAGTTCAAAAGCTGCATTCAACAGTTGCGAGATCGCCATGCTTCGGTTGTCGAACTCAAGTATTTGCTATACCGGATTGTGATTAGACTCAATCACAGTACGAATTATTATACAGTTGCCAACTTGCTCTGTCAGGAGATGGAGCCGCTGTATGCCGAGTCTTCAGAGCGAGTCGGTGCTGAAGATGGTACCAATTCGTCACTAATAGGTCGCTCATCGACAGCAGTCTGGGCCAAGGAGGTCATCTTTACGGTAGAAGAAATTTCATCGGGAGCCATGTTGCAAGTCGAGATGGTTGTCTTAGCCGCCAATCGTCAGCTCCTGACCCAAACTGTCGTAACTTTACCCGATCTGGCTCAAATGCACGAGCGATATCAAGAGTGGCAGTCTCGCTATCGACGACTCGACCCGCAAAATCATCGCCTGCTGAGTAATAAAGCTGTCAGTTTGGTTCCCGAGCGGATTAATGACTGTCTGGATGCCGGGGCCATGTTACAAGCCAATTTACATCAATGGTATAGTTCGCCAGGATTTCAAACCATTCGCGAGCGGTTGGCAACTACTGTCGATCCTGAGTTAGAAATTGAGGCGATCGTGCGGAGCCGTTCTAAAGCATTGCTAAAATTACCTTGGAACTCGATCTGGCAACCATTACTCGATCGATATCCGCTCTGTGAAGTTAATATTTCCCTGATTCCGACCATCTCCGAAAATTCGACAATCGACGATGAATTAAAAGTATCGGTACTGTCGGTACTAACTAGCGCGCAGGGCATCAAACTCGATCGTAGTAAGGAATATTTAGATGCCTTGCCCTACACCAAGTCAGAATTTGTCGTCGCTCCCAGCCATCAAGATTTTGTCAATCTAGTCACGCAGAAATCTTGGAGCGTGATGTTCTTTAGCAGTTATATTTCTGGATACCTACCCAATAATCGCATTTATATCAACCATCACGATACGATTAGCATTGCCGAATTTAAATATCGGATCCGGATTGCCGTGCAACGGGGGCTAAAATTATTAATCCTCAATTGTGGCGAAGGTTTAGAACTGGCTAGCGAATTAGTCGATCTCCAGATTCCCAATCTCGTTGTCTTGCGCGAAGCCGTCCAAGATCAAGTCGCCCAAGAATTTGTCAAACTGTTTCTCAAGGCTTTTTCGAGCGGTAAATCGCTCCAATTAGCCGTCAGAGATGCCCGCGAACGACTCCAAGCGATCGAAAAAGTAGTACCTTCGGCTAGCTGTCTGCCGATAGTTTGTCAACAGATTGCCACGCCAGCATCGAGCTGGAATCGACTCGCACAAATTACGATCGACAAACCGCTCGAACTACTCGGACTCTCCCAAAATTGGACTGAAGCAGAAGCCACTGGGATGATGGGACAGGCAGAGCTAGAGATGGTAATGTTGGAGCAGACAGTCGATCGGCAAATTCCATACGATCGCCTCGAACTCATCCATCAACTCTCTGGCTACTATAGTGAAGTATATAGCCTCGCCCTGAGTAACAACGGTCAGTGGTTGGTCAGCGGACATGGAGACATCACTCATGTCGATGATGCCGTCAAGGTCTGGCGGCTGTCGGATGGTAAATTGATTCATAATTTACTCGGTCACAGTCATTGGGTCTACAATCTGTGTCTGAGTGCCGACGCCGAGACAATTATCAGCGGTAGTTTGGATGGCACGGTGCAGTGGTGGCAACTGACAACTGGGGTCAAATTACCACAGCTACTCGACCATAAATCTGCTGTCAATGCTATCTCGCTCGCGAGCGATGGGCAAAGACTAGTCACAGGCGGCAATGATGCTGTCGTCAAAATCTGGCAGCCCCAAAACGGTTTACTGATACATCAATGTCAAGGTCATCTTCAAAATGTGGCTTGCTTGGCAACTCACTCAGAGGCGCAACTAATTGCCAGCGGTAGCAGCGACTATACCGTGAGACTGTGGCATCTGCAAGAAGGCAGATTGCTCAAAACTATTTTGGGACATAGCGGACGCATTAGCGGTGTTGCCATTACACCTGACGGGAAAAAGGTCGTCAGTGCGAGTCACGATTGCACGATTAAAATTTGGGAAGTTGCGACGGGAAATTTAATTAATAGCTTAACCGGACATTCCAAACCGATTGGCTGTGTGGCGATCTCTCCTGACGGACAGACAATTGTTAGCGGCGGCGACGATCGCACTGTCCATATCTGGAATCTCAGCGATGGTAAGCTCTTACATACACTCCCCGATCGCGAACGACCGATTTTATCGATCGCCATTAGTGCCGATAACCGGACGATTGCTACTGGTAGTTATGGTGAGATTCAAGTCTGGCGAGTTCCAAATACATAATTGTAGTATCTGCTCGATCGATTTTTAAGTTTCACAATCGATCGACCCAACGTTTTCTCCACATTACTAAAAATTCGAGGTAGGGGCAAATCATGATTTGCCCCTACCTCGAATTTTTAGCAGGACTAACTAACGTCAGTAGACAAAGGCTCCACTTAGCAGCCGCTGGAACCGTAATTTAAATAATTTGGATGAGTTCGATTTCCGCTGGTAGCAATCGAGCGAATTAATCGATCGAACTTTTATGGAAACCGATCGAAACTCCTGATGGTAAAGATATCGAGCAAGACACAGCCGAACATCCCGAATACTTCTTACTCAATGTTGGCTGTTGTCTAGCTCTCATACCATCTCATCAACATAGGAAAATCAATCATGTCTAACGTCAAAAACACCGCGATCGGATTAGCTACTATTACAATTCTCTCCTTATCTACTGCTAGTTCCAGTTTTGCTGCCGAATGTAAAGGCGATCGCGGATTTGCCAAACAATTTATCACCGAACTAAAAACCAAATGTGCCGCAGAAGGCGCGGCGGATCTAAAACAATGCAAACGTCTTAATAAAATAGCTCCTATTGTTGAAGGTGCAAAAAAACTCTTAGCCGGATTAGGCGTCAGTATCGGCAATGATTGGATGAAATTAGGTGCAGTCGAAAGTGGCAATATCGTGAATCCAGCCAATCCCCGATTCACTACCGATTTACCTGTTGAGAGTGATTCGATCTCAGTCAAGTTAGATAAGTTAGTTGGTAAAGCTGGTGCAGATGCCGCGATTTGTGCCTTTGATGACAAAGGTGGTGTAACAAAATTGGGCGAAATTAAGATCTCTGCCGATAAAGAAACTGATACTAAAAGTGTCAATGTCTCCGGTGCTAGTGGCAAAATTCTCCAAGTTCAATTAGATGGAAATGGCGGAGCTTTAAGACGGATGAAATTTAATCTCTTGGCTCAGTAATATTATGTATCGAATAGGTGAGCAGGGTAGCCATTCTACCCTCTACCTAATCGTCCACTGCTCATTATTAACTAAATTATGTCGATAAAAATAGGATCGATATCAATTGTTTCATTGCTGTTACTGAATAATATCTTGACTACCCCAGCGATGGCAGCGGGATGTAATTCACCCCTTAATACCACTCGGAAAATTTGGAAAAAATGGGATGAAACCATCCTCGCCACTAGTTGCATTACCACAGCCACGATCGTTACATTTGGTGCGGGAACTCCGGCGGCTTCTGCCGCTTGTATCAAGCAATCCAGTCTATTTCTCAAGGCGGCTGACACGATGGTATTAGCTTTTAATGCCTTAATTGGCGATAGCCGACTGACGATCGGCCCCCGTCCGATCTTATTTAACGATACCCAAGATGGCGGCTTAATCGGCCCGATCGATCGCACGTTCTTGAGTGCCTATCCGATGGACAAAAATAACGTCACAGTTAGTGTCAAAAAATTAGATGGTAGAGCCGCCACCGAAGTAATTATTTGTAAAGTTGCTACTGATGGTACGGCTACTAAAGTAGGTGAAATTAATTTTCCTAGAGGTGCCGATAATATCGGTCAGGAATTATCTAAAACGGTGACGGGAATGGAAAATCATCTCCTCCAAGTCCGCATCAATACAATTACGCCACTCTTCCAATTCAAATATCAGTTGAAAGCTACTAAATAAAATCGCAGATTTAACCCATTTATGTACCCTTATCCTTACACTCGATCGAACACTATGAAAAACTATCATTCACTAATTGCACTAGCCGCATTTGCCTGTTTATCGAATAGTCCTGTTTATGCTCAATCGACTCCATCTCCAAGCGATGTCCAAACTTCACCGCCAGCCGCAGAAAGTCCGGCAACTTCTACCGAATCAAAAAAAATCGATTTATCGATCGACAAACAACAGCCTGCATCACCGCAAACAGGGTGTGCGAGTGCAGACAAATAATCCCAGTCATCAAACCGAGGAAATACCATGCTCGATCGCATCCGCAAACTGGCAACTATTAGTATTTTGACAACGATGTGGATACCGATGTCGATCGGACTATCTCCCATTCTGTCAGCTCGATCGCAACAAGTTAAACCTGACTTTTTTATGCGACTGCCAGCACCAGAGCACATCAATGTCGGAGTACATTCAGGACGCAAGAGTCAAAAGATTCCCTTCAAAATTAAGTTCAAACTGCCACCTTTTGCCACCTTCTATCAAATTATCCCGACCAAAATAAATGTTGCCGGAGCAGTATCAGTGCAAGATGTTCCATTCAAGTTAGAAACATTGAGTGCGAGTTTTACACCAGTCTCAACTGTACGCAACATCTCAGTCAATGGTTCTTTCGATCCATCAGTCGCACAAATAGGTGCATTTACCCAAGAACTAAAAATTCGGGTCAAAAATCAGTCTGGCGACAAGCGAGATGGGGACATCTTATTGATGGGAACCATCGTTCCTTAGTAATTTTCATTTCTAAACTATTACCTCACCACAAAACCAATGTTTAATTATTTATCACTCAAAACCCGCAACATCGCTCTCCTCTCACTTGGTAGCGCGATCGCTACTGCCAGTTTACTATCGATCGCCACATTTCACCCTGCAATCGCTCAAAATTCATCACCAACAACTGCTATCTCCGAAACAACGCTCGATCTCGGCTCTCATAGTCAATTTGAGGTTGGCACCACAGCAGGGGTAACGGGAAGTGCAAACTTTGGGAGATTTCCACAAGGAATTGTCAAATTTTTGCCTGGAGAAAACCAACCTTTCAAAATTACGCAAGTCACTAGTTTACCACCTGGGGTTACAGAAGGCCGACTCTCAGCAACGATCGATGGAACACGAGCGATAAATTCAGGAAAAGTCACTTTTCGGGTCATTAGTCCAATTGCTCCTGGCAACTACAATCGCACATTTACAATGTTTGCTAACAATAACCCCATCCATAAATTCATCGTCAAAGTCCGTATTCCCCAGCCTAATTGCAACAACAATAATGGCACTTGCCCGCTTTAACGATCGATCGTTATAACCGAGCGCAATCTAAAACCATGAAACTTAATTCTCTGCTCATCTTAGGTGCTATCTCCGCACTCTTATTACCTGTTACCCACCCACTACCAGGACAATCTACCCCGATTCAGTTAGCTCAACTCTCCATTTCTCCGATCGATGAAAAGTCGTCCCTACAGCTTCGTCTGGTGATGGCAATGGTACTCCACAGCCAACATCACCCCCGCAAGGCTAATTAAGCAATTGACAGTTGACAACTCACTAACCACTTATCCCATGAAAACACTTAATTCTCTACTCTTATTAACTGCGATCGTACCGACTCTGGCGATATCTTTCACTGGCATAGCGACATCGATCGATCGTCAGTCTATCGCCCTTACCCAACAGACTCAAGCCAATGAAGTTATCGATTTTGGCACTCGTGTAGTTAACGCTCGCCCCACGAGTTTGCCCCTCAAATTTACCGTGCCAGCAGGTCAATTTCTGTACAAAATTACCCCTAATAATCCCACCCCATTTAGCTTGAGTGACTCTGGTGCTTATTTAGGTGCGGGAGCGATTCGAGATATAACCGTGCAAGTAAAACACGCTGGCGGCTCCGTGGGAGTTCATACCAAAACGATCGAGATTCACGGTAACAGTCAACTCATCAAGAAAGTTGTCCTCAAGGTAAAAATAGTGCCCGTGCCACCAACTAATTCGGTAGACGGTAGCAATAATCAAACCCAGCCAAATAACGGACAAAATAGCAGTTCCGATCTTCCGCCTACTGGTAGTTTTGGCTCTCCTGGCGGAAATCGTCCCTAATAATCGATCGCGATCGATCTGTCCACACTAACTAACAACAATCCTCCCATGAAAATTCGTTCTCTGTTTATCTTTGTAACTGCGATTTTCGCACTCTTACCACTTGTTAGCATCGCCACCCCCGGACATGCCGCTCCTAACTTACTCGCACAACTTTCCACCCCACAACCACAAGTAGACGAGGTTCTCGATCTCGGCACGATCCGCCCAGATGCAAAACTGGAACCATTTTTAAGATTTACCGTGCCACAAAACCAATCTTTTTACAAACTCTCGCCGCCTAAACCCATACCCTTCACGCTCGGTTCTACAGGTGCTTACTTAGGAGCGGGAAGCAGTCGAAATGTAGCAGTCAAAATTGGTATCGATCGGAATATTCCTGGTCTTCATAGTCAAATTATTACGATTTCAGGTAACGACGGTCAACCATTTAAAAAGGTATTAGTCAAAGTTAACATCCTCCCTCATAATACCATTCCTAAAAGTGGCTAGTATTCTGGCTCTCGATCGCACAATTTTTACAACTTGTTAATTTGGCAAAGAGTCTCTTCTCACCTAACTTTCAACGAGAAAAATTATGACACCCGCTCGACCCCAAAGACCCATTGCCGAGATTGAATCTGACTTACTCGATTGCCTCCTCAAGTGTCCGCAGATCGATCTTCAAGCTCGTCCCACTACTCCCGATTTTACCGACTACTACCGAGAATCAGATTGCCCCTCGATCTTACTAGATCTAAGGGATGAAAACTTTCAAGCTCGATCGCAAGCCTTCTTAACCCACCTCCAATCTTGCTGGACAGATATCGATAGATTCACCTTGAATACCCACAGATTCGATCGCTACAGATAACACATTTAATCACCACAGATAACTGACCGAACACCCTAATGCGTATCGCCAGAGGCGAGGCTCCGCCAACGCGTAGCGTCTCGAAGAGAAGCGCGCTACGCTTCCCACAGATCGACCCTTACGCAGGGGTGTCTGAGGGGCGGGACGCCGCCCCTCAGCAATATGCATTACCCACAGATTAATAACCCAAAGTGGTATTACTAATGCGAAGCGCGCTACGCTTCTCACTATTTGACCCTTTGGAGGGGGTTTGAGGGACGCAACCGTCCCCCAACGGGGGGTCTGGGGGGAGCGGCGCATCGAACGGGAGGTTCCCTCCCGTTTGTGTGCGACAAGACAGACCCCCCAGATCCGGGTTCT
>NZ_PVWO01000224.1 GCF_003003845.1 Chamaesiphon polymorphus CCALA 037
AGTGGACTCTACGCACACTTTAAATCCAAAGAAGAACTGGAGTTGGCAACGATCGAAACGGCAGCCGGAATTTTCGATCGCGAAGTACTTCAGCCAGCACTGACGGCACCAGCCGGAATCGAGCGGCTCAAGGCATTGGTGAGTTCATTTCTGGCACATCTCGAACGCGGAGTTTTTCCAGGTGGGTGTTTTTTTTCGGCAGTTGCCGCAGAACTCGACACGCGCCCTGGCCCAGCACGCGATCGTGTCGTGGAGATCGTTGGCAATTGGCTGGCATTATTAAGCCAATGTATGCTGGAAGCGCAAGATCTCGGAGAGCTAGATCCCCATGCAGATGTCGAGCAGACAGTTTTTGAAATTGAGGCGATGCTGTTGGCGGCGAATTTTTTGTTTGTGATGAAGAACGACCCAATTCATTTGACACAAGGGCGCAGAGGAGTGGAAAATGTATTAGTACGACTGGCGGTCAGTGCGGAGTCGAAGAAGAAGAAACGATCTGCGGGGATATCATGACTACTTCAAATCGAGATATTATCTTACAATCGAGCAGGAAACTTCTCATGTTAATTTTAAGCCTAAGCAAAAGCGAAGCAAATTAATTCTTCGGACAAATAACTCGTAACATAGAGCGATCGACACAAAAGAAACTAAACTCAATACTATAAACTTCGACAATACGCCTATTTGCCAACCTGCAATCCAGAACCCGATCGATAAAATAATCGGTTGATGCAGTAGATAAAATGGTAGAGATGCTTCACTCAGATAGCCTAATGCTCGATGGTTGAAGTTGAGAAATTTTTTGCCCAGCTCAAGGAATGCTAATATCCAGCACCAAGAATTGAAAGCTCGTAAAGCGTTTACCAGAGTATAGTCTAACGAACCATAAGCCGCTCCATTCCCAGTAAATAGATCTCGAAAATGTGCCAGCAAGAGTGGAGTTGTAAATACGGCAATGATTAATGCAGGGATAAAGTGTCGATCGATTCCCTGTTCGATCCGCCGATCCGCAACGATGAGGTAGCCGAATAACAGCAACATTAAGTATGTGAAAAAATTCCAGCCACCTGCCGCTCGAACGCCGAATGTCGCTGGATCTAGTCCACTTTCTAATCCGACGATGGGCAAACATAGCAGGAAAATCACCATTGGTTGTTCGAGGGCATTTGCCAACTTGTCGATCGATTTTTGTCCTTTACCTTGCTTAATTACTAAAAATAGCGGTAGCAATAATAGCGAAAATAGCCACAACACCAGCAGATACCACAGATGAATTCCCATCCAGGCAAAGTTCCCACCAAATAGATACCATCCTTGGAAATAGTGAGGGATGAACTCCCAAAATGAACCTGAAAACTGTCCTCCAGTCCACGGCGAAACGCCATGATTTGGATTGCTCACACGTTCTAGATAAACCTGTGGCGGCGATAAAACCAAGATTCCAAACAGTAACGGAATCAGGAGTCTGATAGAACGTTCGCGCAAGAATTGCCCTGCTGTGCGGGACTTGAGTGCGAAATAGATACTGGTGCCGGATAATAGGAAGAATAACGGCATCATCCATTGCAACAACAGCCCCGCAATGGTAGTGAAGATCGGATCGAGCTGGTTGTTTTTGACATGCCAAGCTCCGAGATCGAAAAATCGGAGACAGTGGAAAATAAATACGGTAAATGTTGCCACAACCTTGAGCCAATCGAAGTCATAGCGTCTTACAGGTCTATTTACTGGGAGGTCTAACAGAGGGTTCTGGTTCATTTTGAGTCAAAATATTCAGGATGCCAGGAGCAGATTCGATCGCGTAATCGCCATAGCCAACATCGTGAATATATGCGAGATCTTCTTTGTCATAGTCATTCATTTCTAAAAACTCAATGCGATTGCCAAAAGGATCGTTGACATAAACTTGACGAAACCGATCGCCGCCTTCACCAATTTCCACTGGATACCCAGATCGATCGCATCGATGCACCAGCTCGTCCAAATCTTCAACTAACAATCCAGGATGGGCTTTTTGTGCCGGACAAAAGTTTGGATCGACACCTAAATGCAGCTTCAAGTCCCCCTGCTCGAACCAAACGCCGCCCCGCTGGGCTAGGTGTTCTGGTTTTGGCTGTTCGCGAAGTCCCAGAATTTCCCCATAAAACATTCTGGCTAAATCTTCGCTATGGGTTGGAATTGCGAGTTGAACGTGGTCTATGCCATAAACTCTCATGTGCTGACTCTCGAAGCTTGCGCGCCGCCTAAGCGGCGGTCGCTAAATCTTACCTCAATCACTAGGTTATATTAACCGACAATATCTTGTCGCGATACGTCTAACCCCCGATCTCAGACGATATTAATAGGGTAACGATCGATGATTCCCGATGTTTGGATAGAATAGGAAGGTAATCCAATGGGAATTCGATCGCATGTCCAACCTCGATGCACTGCAAGCTCGTTTGGAAATTTTCCGCGAAGCAGGGCGAAATCTCCAACTCGATCCCCTCATTAGCAAGGAGGATTTTGCGCGGTTGGGGGTAGAGTATCAGACTGATGAAATAGACAAGTTGGAGCAAGCGATCGAAGATAGTCCAGAGCGAGATAATAAGTTAATTTTTACCGGACATCGGGGCTGTGGCAAATCGACACTGTTAGCTGAATTGGGATTGAGACTCACAGATACGGGGCGGTATTTTGTGGTGATGTATTCGATCTCTGATACGATCGAGCGATCGGCGGTAGACCATGTGAATATTTTGTTTTCAATGGCATTGCAGTTATTAGAGGAAGCAGAAAAGCGATCGATTTGGCTCCAGCCTGGAATTAAACGTGAGTTTTATCGATGGTTTGGTAAACATACCCAAACGGAAACTCAAGTGGCAGAAAGCGAAATTGAGGTGAATGCAGAGGCAAAGACAACAGGTGGTATTCCGATTCTGATGCAGCTTGTGGCACAGATTAAATCAAAGTTAAAAGTCAGTTCGGAAACTCGCAAACAAATCTCGATCGATTTCGCTCGGAAAATTTCGGAATTAGTAGAAAAGATTGATGAATTGCAATCTCACATTGAAAGTGCCACAGGTCAGAAAGTAGTCGTAATTATCGATGATATCGATAAGTTAGATCTTGGCGTAGTTGAAACGATTTTTGGCAAGAATATTCAATCTTTGCTCGATCCCAATTCGATCGTTATTTATACATTGCCGATCGCTACGCTCCGAGAGGTTTCGATTACAGCTAGCATCAATACCTATATCAAGAAGATCTACATGATGGAGGTGACAAAATTTTTTAGTAAAGCTGATGTCCGCAAACCAGATCGGATTCCCAATCCAGCTTGGATGAACGTATTCTCAGAAATTTTGCAAAGACGATTACCGCAAAACTCAATCGAACCTGATGTCCAAACAGATCTGATTCTCCTCAGTGGTGGTGTATTGCGAGAATTAATTCGGATCGCCGATCGCTGTTGCGATCTAGTTAAACTAGAGTTGCGCGGACAGATTAGACGACAGCAATGGAATCAGCCAGAAGTTAAGATCGATCGTCAGATTCTTAGCGATGTAGAGACAGAATTGCAGATAGAATATGCTAGAGCGTTAGGGCAAATTGATTTTGAGATGTTGAAAGCAATTTATCAAGAATTTAAACCCCAAGATACTGAAAATGAGCGATTTTTAGATTTATTACATGGATTGTATGTATTAGAGTATTGCAACGCAAAATTATGGTATGACTTAAATCCGATCGTCCGGGATTTGCTCGTACAGGAAGGGATATTATCATGACGCAATTTTCTGAACCCGTCACAACATCGAATGAAGATACCTACGAGAGCCTGATTTCCCTAATCGAAAATAGTCAGGAGCAATTAGCCTTGATTATCGTCGCTTGTGACGATCTAGCACTGCGACAACGAACGATCGAACGGTACGAACGCGAAGCAAAGCAATCGCAGATTCGCTGCGAACGGATCGTCTTGGGGATGGAGCCAAGTTTAAGAGCTGGTTTGGCAAAATTGGGAATCGAAAATCAAGATGGTGTGGTGGTGACAGTCACGGGAGCGGAATGGCTATTGCGGGTGAAAACGCGAGCGACAGACGCGCAGAGCGATCTGGATAAGTTTTTTGGCTATTTACAATGGACGCGGGAAGGATTGCGAGAATTTCGCTATCCAGTGGTTTTGTGGGTAACGTTTTCGATTTTGCGAGAAATGAGCCGCCGCGCACCAGATTTCTGGAGTTGGCGCAAAGCAGTATTACGCTTTGAATCGGAAGCATCCGAGGAATCGTTGGCAAAGCCTGCGCTAGGCGCAATCGTGCCAGTAATGAGAGATCTCAATTCACTCGAAAGATCGTTCGATCGAGAAGATAATAATGATTTTATCCCGCCACCAGCAGAGATTCTGTCCGAAATTCACCAATTAGAATCAAATAATCCCACTTCACCCAATCTCGCAACGCTCTATGCAAAGCTAGCAGAAATTTATGCCAAACGCATTGCTAGAGGTGAAGCAAATAATCTAGAAGAGGAGCAACAACAAGCAATTGAGGCTTTTGAAAAGGCGATCGATCGTTATCGAGAACTTAATAAACAATCTGCTTTGGCAAGTACACTAAATAATTTTGGTAATTTTCTATTTAACATATCTCGCTATATAGATGCAACTGATTTTTATCGACAGTCTTTAGATATTAATCGTAAGATTGGTAATTTAAATGGAGAATCCATTTCACTCACTGGCTTGGGTAATGCCTTCGATTCTCTGGGTCAGTACGAACAAGCGATTGATTTTTATCAACAGTCTTTAGATATTAATCGCAAAATTGGCGATCTGTATGGCGAAGCAAGTTCTCTTGGTAATTTGGGTATTGTTGCTTGGCGGTCTTTAGGAGAATATCAACAAGCGATTGACTTTTATCAACAATCTTTAGAGATTAACCGTAAAATCAATAATCGTATTGGTGAAGCTAATTCTCTCAATGGTTTAGGTAACATCTATTTCATATTAGAACAATATGAACGAGCGATAGATTTTTACAAACAATCCTTGAATATTAATTACGAAAACAGCAATATTCGTGACAAAGCAATTTCTCTTAACGGCTTAGGTAATTCTTACTACTTATTAGAGAAGTATCAGCAAGCAAAGAATTTTTATCAACAATCCCTAGAAACAAAGCGTGAAATTGGCGATCTAAACGGTGAAGCTAATTCACTCAATAATTTAGGTAATATTTACGTATTATTAGAACATTACGAATTGGCAATTAATTTTTATCAGCAATCATTGGAAATTGCCCGCAAAATTGGCAATCAAAATAGCGAAGCAAATTTTTTGTTCAATCAGGCAATCGCGCTGGATAAATATAAACCCCTCAGTTTTGAAGCTCTCGAAAAGCTCAAACAAGCTCGTGCTATTTACGCGAAATTAAAACTTGATGATAAAGTTGCAGAATGCGACACAGAAATTGACAATCTCAATCGAATTATCGCAACAGAAGAAGGTCAACCTAAAGAAGATCGGAATGCAGTAGAAACGCCTACGATTGAAATCGTGGCTAATGATACCAAGTCCGCCTACGCGGACTAGCTAATTAGTCCGCGTAGGCGGACTTTGCATCTTGAGGAGTGGTTTCAACCACTTTGCCTACTGCTAATGTGGAAATAATTGACAAATACTGGTGGGTTTTGGGCAGGTTTTGTTGTGAGGTTATCGGAGTATTGCATGGATTTCTAGCATAAACCTGCCCCTACAATTGAATTATTCTCGATCGAGATTGTTGTAATTACCCGATTATTTAATCGGGAAAAAATTGACCGATATAATTCAGATAACCTTGTCTCCCCTGCTTATTCCAGAGTTTAACTGAAGACTGAAGGCGTTTGAGACACTCAGTAATTTCGGCAGCAGTTGCCGAGGAAATCATGCCATCGATCGATAATTCTTTCAACAGATCGCACTTTTCCTTGACCCGATTGGCAACCTCCGCAGATAGACCTCTAATCGGACGATTCGAGAGAGTTTTACCTTGTGCTTCGGCACCATATATCCTAGTCACCCATTCAAGTCCAGTGAGTACTTCAAGATCGATTAGCTCTGGCTCTTCACGGTAATAAGTGATAATTTCTAATTCAATATTTTGCAATATTTCTTCGTATTCTGTCTCGATGCTCATGAGATTGTCTATTGCTATATCGATAGGCGATTACCGACCGTAGGCTACGCCAACGATGGAGATTATATTCGATCGAATCATTGCCATATAATAACGCCAATTGGCTCCGACGATCCTCACCGCAATTAAGATTGGGGATAATAATTAATTAACTAGAATTGCTCAGTCCCCACCCAAGCCCGCAAGACTTCAGATACAGTCCAAGCCTGGGCGATACAACCCCTTGGAGTCATCGGCGCATCGCCATCGGGACTGTCGAGGACATCGTAGCAATAACCCAGATCGGGATTCCAAAAGCGGGAAAATTTGATTAAAGTCCGATCGGCTAGTGATTCATATTCCTTATATGGTTTGCCAAGCTGACGGGCAAACTTGGAGATCGATCGCAAGGCACAATACCAGAGAGCATTAATTTCGATCGGTTTACCAATGCGCGGGGTGACAACCCAGTCGCCGACTTTGGCATCCATCCAAGTCAATTGTAAGCCTGTTTCGCCAGCATACAGCAACCCATCGCTAGGATCGAGGTGAATATTATAACGAGTGCCGCGACAGTGCCAATCGATAATCTCTGCCAGCACGGGGAAAAGTTCGGCTAATAAGTCATCGTCGGCGGTGGCATCGTAGTAACTGCGAATTGCCTCAAAATACCAGAGCGTCGCATCGACAGTATTATATTCCGGCACGTCACCCGCATCGGGAAAGCGATTGGGCAGCATTCCCCGATCTACATATTTGGCAAAGGTGAGCAGAATCGAACGCGCAATTTCAGTTCTTCCCGTCGCGATCGTCAATCCTGGCAGACTAATCATCGTATCCCGTCCCCAGTCGCCAAACCAATGGTAGCCAGCAATGATGGTTTTGCCATTGGGTGCGTCAGGGAGTGGACGATCTACAATAAATTGGTCGGCGGCTAATATCAATCGATCGATCCAAGCCGGACGATCTTGTTGACAGACAATGGTTTCGGGTTGACTTAATTTCCAGATATTGATGAGCTTCTGTTCTCTTATACGTTCTGATTTTAGTGCTGCTGCTCCATCTAGATTGGGCTGTGGGTCGGTGCTAGCGACAAAAACGATCGATTCGCCCGGATTGAGGGTAACAGCGAAGGTGGCGGCGTGGAGGTGGTCTTCGCGATCGCTCAAACCGCGATATCGTTCGACAGCCAGATCGAAGTTATAGTGCCAATTATGAGCGGGTGTGGCAGTGGCTCGGTTGCTGGTTAAATATAGGGGTGTGGCATCAGCGGCAGCGGTGATGCAAACTCCGCCTTCGATTGGTTCGACGTTCATTTCCCAGCCGTTGCCGTGAGTGTCGCCATGATAATCGCGGTAATTTACTAAGGCTTTGAGCGTTAGCTGTAACGGCTGGGTGGCGCGGGTTAATGTGTAGCGAATATATGTGGTATTGGCTCCATGCTGCATCCAGATTTGCTTTTCGATCGTGGCATCGGCACAAGCGAACTTCCAGGTGGGAATAGTGCCATTAAGAGTAAAGCTTTCGATCTGACGATAGCCGTGAGGATCTACGCTGCCATCCGCCCAACGATTGGTATGGAGGGGGTAATCGAGATCGTTATATCTGGCGATTTCATCCAGTTTAGCGAATAATAAAGTTCGACCCAAGGGCGGCTGTAATGCAGCAACGAGCAAGCCATGATAGCGACGGGAGAGCGATCCGGCAACGGTACCAGAAGCATAGCCGCCAATACCATTAGTAACGAGCCATTCTCGCGTTTGGGCATTATTCAGATCGCCACAGATTTCTCGCCCAAATTCGATACTCATTTTGGATTTTACTCGATTATATTTTGGATGTTGTAATAGGTAATAGCATCCGATAATTTAAATGATATTACCCATTACTCACAAAACCAATTACTACAACAACTCATAAATTAGCGACTCAATCGATTAGTTGCGGCTAAATGATAACTGTGAATTGACAGCATTTAGATAATCCCGATCGGTTTGAGTCTCTGGACTTAGTTGATTGGTGGCGATCGCGGCTTTAACTAAATCTTTAGCAGTAATGGTTTTGCTATGAGTAGCAGATTGGAACGAACCAAATCCAGGGATACCCTGCATCCGATACTCACCTTGATACGCGAGAGAAACTAGCCCGAATGGGGTAAGCTTGGTGTTGGCGGGATTGCTACCGATCGTTGCTGTTGTCATAGAAATTCGTTCGGTTCTGGTTCCCGCCCGTCCTGGCAATGCAGATGGAGCGGTCTGTGTATTGTCGATCGTAGTTGCTGTTGATGTTTGTGCTGACATAGCAATCCGTTCGGTGCGAGTTTCGGCTTTTACAGATGTAGTTGCAGCCAAAGATAGACAGAGAATTGATAAGCCGACAAGTGCAAAGCGTTTCATAAGTAATAACCTCTTAGTTGCTTGAATCGATGACGATCGTGATGCTCTCGCCTGAGATAGTCTCGATCGATTGCTGAGAATCTGATGAAAAAAGACAGTCAAGAAATTAACGATATAGATCGTTCGCGTAGTGTACCGTAGGTAATCGATTAGTTATCTAGACTCGACAATTGCTGCTCGACAGCATTGAGATAACCACGATCTGTTTGAACTTCTGGATCTAGTTGATTTGCAGCGATTGCCACTTTAACTAGGTTTCGAGCAGCAATTGTTTTATTGGCAGAGTTACTTAGGGCTTGCTGAAAAAGTAGGAGAATAGTCTTTCAAAAATTGATTGGTAATGAAAAAAGTCGGAGTAATTAGTTTT
>NZ_PVWO01000225.1 GCF_003003845.1 Chamaesiphon polymorphus CCALA 037
GGCTCAGATTCATTCATCTTTTCCCCCTTATTTAGTAATTGTACCTCTTTCTATACTCTTTGAGCGGGAAGGGAGTAGTACCGTTTTATTTGGGGGAGCAGGCAGATGTGCGGGGGCGAATGATTGAGGAGATTTGGGGTTGGGATTTTGAAGACTTGGAATGCACTCACGATTATATTCAGTGGTTGTTTCCGCTGGTGGAGCGGAGTAGATTTAACGATCGTGCGCCAGTTGTGGATGCGGAAATTATCGGCGCGTTTCAAACCGATCGTAGGTTGCAGCAAAATTTACTCAAGTCGCTGGAAGTCATGTTGCGGTTTTATGGGTTGCAGTTTAGCGATCTCGTACCTAGACAAATCGAACGATCGAGTGCATATCCAACTCGCAAGCAGGAATGGATAAATGTATTCGACCACAATTATCTCCGGATTACGCGGATTTTAAAGTGTTTAATCATATTAGGCTGCGTAGATATAGCTCGATCGTTGTATAATTGCTTACAGCAGATTTATCTGGAGGAAGTCGATCGAATTAGTAGTGAAACTTTCCAATATTGGACGGATGCTGTCGAGTTATAGTTGTGAATTAAGACTGTGAAAATTGTCGATAAAACCAATATATTTTTAGAAGTATTAGACCAGAATCATAAATATTTATGGGGTCTATTGTTAGCAATACCTTTGACTGTCATCGGCTTGGGTTTGATGGCAGGAACGGCCAAGGTGACGACGCTAGAATGTCAACGATCTACAGTTGGTTCGATCGGTTGTCAGCGAACTATTACAGGGATTTTGGGTGAGGAAGAAGATGGGCTTCCTGGGGAATTACGCTCGGCTAAAGTTACCAAAACTAGTGGCATTGGCATTGTCTTGGACACTAATAAGGGCGATGTAGAAATAGCTCCATATCGGACATTTGTCAATAGCGAACACGATCGCAATGCCGCGCGGGTAAATGCTTTTCTTAAAGATAAACAACAGAATACTCTGCGTGTAGAACAGGACGATCGGCTCATCAATTCTCTGTGGAGTGGTAGTATGTTAATTGGCGGCTTGACGATCGGGTTGTTGGCGATGGCAATTCCGGTGCGGGTGAGTTGCAAATTAGATCGGCTCAGAGATCGAGCGATCGTTGATAAACAGTATTTACTACTGGGCAATCGTCAGACGGTATTAACTTTATCGGCAATCGAGCGAGCGCAAGTCAGAGAATCACTATTCGTTCGCAATCATCAACCCGTGTATAAGATCGATCTGGTTTCAGCTAACGCCAAGAACGTTTCACTGTCCATCCCCAGCAAGAATTTAGCTGAATACGAACAGATTGTCGAGGAGATCGATCGATTTATTAAAACATAGCATCGGCGGATTATTGCAATGAAAATTGTCGAACATACCGATCGATACCTGGAAATAGCCAACCACAATCGTCGCTGTCTGTGGGGGTTATTATTTGCGACTCCTTTTATAGTTGCTGGTTCGATCGCCACTGCGTTCACCGTTAAGACGACCGTACTAACATGTCAACGCGATCCTGGCGATCGAATTAATTGTCAACGCACGATTTCAGGCATTCTCGGTACCGAAAAAGAACTAATTCTCGGACACTTGAAATCGGTTAAAACGGTTACCACTAGTGCTACCGGGGTAGTGTTAGAAACTAGTGGAGGCGATGTTCCATTAGCTCCCTACAAAGCTTTTGTAACAGATAGCCAGTATCGTACTGCCGATCGATTGAATGCGTTTATAAAAAATCCCCAACAGGCGAAAATTAGCGTCGAGCAGGACGATCGCTGGATAAATTTTCTGTGGAGTGGTAATTTTATTATTGGTGGAGTAGTTAGTGGGCTATATGCTCTAAAAATTCCCCTGCAAATGAGTTGCAAGTTCCAGCAAGATCTCGATTGTCTGGCGACACGCTTTCGCGAACGAGTTACGATCGACAAAAAATATTTGCTCGGTGGCGATCGAGAAACTGTATTGCCGTTATCGACAATTAAGCAAGCTCAAGTCAGAGAATTATTATTTAGCATGAGTGGCGATCGTCAACCACTATATACGATCGATCTAGTTACCACGGATGCCAAGAAAGTTTCCCTCTCAGTATCGAGTAAAGATTCGATCGAATGTCAACGGCTGGTTAATATCATCGATCGACTCGTGCGCCAGCATAAAAGCTCGCTAGAGCGAACATCGTGATAAGCTAACTACCCAACTATCAACTATCAATTATCAATTATCAATTATCAATTAATTATTTTCACTCGCTATCCGACTCCAGGCAAGGTAAAAACTCGCCTCATTCCTGCTGTGGGAGCCGCCGCAGCCGCATCCTTACACCGTCAGATGACAGAACGTACCCTGCGCCACGCCCGAGCATTACAGGCACAAATAGCAGCAGAGATCGCGGTGCATTTTGATGGCAGCGACAGCCAGCAGATGGCTCAGTGGCTGGGTGCAGATTTAGTTTATCAGTCCCAGGGGGAAGGGGATCTAGGAATGCGGATGGATCGATCGATTTCATCGGCGCATCAACAGGGAGCCGAGCGGGTAGTACTCATCGGGACGGATTGTCCCAAACTAACTGCGGACATTTTGGCGCAGGCATTTACAGAGTTATTAGAACGGGATTTAGTGCTCGGCGCGGCACTGGATGGCGGGTATTATTTAATCGGGACGCGTCAGCCTCAGCCAGAATTATTTGTCGGTGTCGAGTGGGGTACCGATCGAGTATGGCAACAAACGATCGCGATCGCCAATCGGTTGAATTTAGAGATCGGTTATCTACCCCCACTGGCGGATATCGATCGGCCAGAAGACTTGTCTATACTAAGCGAGGTAGATTGGTAGCATCGATCCAAAGATCGATCGTAATTAAGCAACGCACAACAGCTTACATCGCATGACACAATTAGGGTTTGGCTCCAAAATCTCGATCGTCATTCCTGCGCTGAATGAAGCAGGTTCGATCTTTCAATTGCTAGATAATATTCACACCCTGCCAAATGTAGAAGTAATCTTGGTAGATGGTGGTTCGAGCGATAAGACATTATCGCTCGCCAAGGGATTTGACGTAACCGTAATTTCATCGGCAAAGGGACGCGCGCGACAAATGAATGTCGGAGCTAAAGCCGCAACGGGCGAAATCCTGCTGTTTCTCCATGCGGATACTCTTTTGCCCGTGGGCTTCGAGACGAAGGTGCGAGCGACATTACAGCCGCCGCTGGTGGGAGAAAAGCCCGTACCCATAGCGGGAGCTTTTACATTACATATCGACGCTCCACAGCAGCGTTTTCGCTGGATCGAACGGCTGGTAGCATGGCGATCGCAATCTCGACAAATGCCCTACGGCGATCAGGCAATTTTCCTAACTGCGGCAACTTTTCGCGATCTCGGCGGTTTTAAGGAGATCCCGATTATGGAAGACTTTGAACTAATCCGCCGCTTGCAAGGCTTGGGGCGAATCGAGATTCTCGATACACCCGTAGTAACATCAGCGCGTCGCTGGATCGATCGTGGCGTGTTGCAAACGACACTCATCAATCAGGCGATCGTGGCTGGTTATTTAGCAGGGGTTTCACCAACTACGCTCGCTAGTTGGTATCGTCGTTAAATTAACGCTAATCGCGATCGCCTAAGAGGGCGGGTTTGTTCTGTATCGAACAGTACAATCGATATTAGCTAGCATAAACCCGCCCCTACAGTCGATCTAGGATGCTTATATTCGCTTCCCACGCCAGCAACGCCGAATTTGCGATCGTACAGTAATGCGTCGATTCCCATGAGTCAGTTTCACTTTGCTCGTGCCTTTAAAACTGCCACCGGATCGCCGCCCCATCGTTATATCATGCAGCGGTGGATCGAGCGATCGAAAGTTCTGCTATCGGTAACGCGGTTGTCAGCAGCAGAAAGGGAACTGTGATTCGGGACGGCTGAAAGCTTTCAATCGATCGATCGATTCGGTAGGGATCTCAAAATCCAGTGCTTTGAGATTGTCCTCCAACTGGGATAATTTGGTTGCGCCGATGATGACTGACGCAATCCCAGGACGATCGCAATGCAAAGCATAACAGGAATTAATCAGCTATGAACCAACCAACAATGCCAGCAGCTTGGTACGATCGACAAGGGGAAGCCAGTGAGGTGCTACAAGTCGGCGAACTACCCCTGCCGGAACCAGGTGTGGGTGAAGTCAGGGTGAGAATCCATGCTTCTGGCGTAAATCCATCCGATACCAAAAGTCGAGCTGGCTGGGGTGGTATTGTCAAATCTTTCGATCTAATAATTCCCCATCAGGATGGTGCGGGTGTAATCGAAAGCGTCGGTGCAGGCGTATCGCCAACGCGCATCGGCGAACGAGTTTGGATCTATGAAGCGCAATTAGGACGACCGTTTGGCACAGCCGCAGCATACGTCGTGGTACCCGATCGCCAAGCAGTGCATTTGCCTGACAATACTAGCTATGCTGAGGGAGCTTGCTTGGGTGTGCCAGCAATGACGGCTCATCGGGCAGTATTTGCCGATGGTGATGTCCGCGATCGCATCATGCTAGTAACAGGCGGAGCCGGAGCGGTCGGTAATTATGCGGTGCAATGGGCAAAGTGGGGTGGTGCAAAGGTTATCGCGACAGTCAGCCGTCCCGAACAAGCAGAAATCGCCACGACTGCTGGGGCTGACTACACGATCGATTACAAGCGCGAAGATGTCGTGCAACGAATCCGCGAAATTACAGGCAAAGAACGTGGGATCGATCGAGTTGTCGATGTGAACTTTGCCGCAAATATGGCGATTTCCGATGCCACATTACGTACCAATGGCGGTGTCGCGCTCTACGCTGGCAATCCCGGCGATCTGCTGAGCGTACCGCTATTACCGTGGATGCTCCGTAACATCACGATTCGGACGATCTTGGTGTATACGATGCCCCAAGCTGCCAAAGCAGCCGCCATTCGCGACATTACCACCGCACTGGAAACTGCCGCGCTCCGCCACAATATCGCCAGCACATTTTCACTGGAACGAGTGGCAGCCGCGCATACAGCCCAAGACAGCGGACAGGCGATCGGTAAAATCGTTATTGATATTGCTTAAAAATTTGAGTTCGATTTTCTTTCTGTGCAAGATGATAACTTCCTAAAAAACAGTAATTAACAATGGTGTTGACGATCTGAACTGCGGGGATAAATTAGAGGATATTTGACAAGATTTTTTGTACTCGATCGTAGATCTGAAGCCCTCTGAATCTTCCTTTAAAAGCAGGGTGAATGAGTTGTCAATATAGCAAATCTGAAATCCTAGTGCTTAGTCTGCAACCATCCTGACTGTCTAAGGCGGACAAGGGGAATTTCTAGGGTTCGCGATTAACGGGTTAGACTCTTACAATGTCGATCGCAACCGATCGACGATCGCCACGATCGATTTATCCATCACATCCACTCGATCGTAGAAATCAAACTTGCTCGATTCTACTAGTAAAAGCGTAGATAGTGGGGTGCTATCTCCTCTACCCTCTAATCCAATTAGCCACAAAACTCCAGAACGCAACGGTGGCGATGCCCATGGCTAGAGCGAGCGAGATGAGGAGGACTATTAACAACGCGATAAATAATTTATCGGTTTTGCGACTAGTTGCTGGGGGTGCTTGGATGTGACTTTCCACAATTTGCAGATTGCGGATGTTGGCTTTGGAAAATACATCAAAAACATCGCCCAATACTGGTACCGTACCCACCAGAGTATCGATCGCGATATTTCCGACCATTTGCATCAATGCTTCGCGGGGTAAACCCATCCGGGCGGCTTCGATAATAATATAACCGGATAAAGCCGCGCTGACTGTATCGCCACCGCCAGGAATTAAGCCTAAAAGCGGATCGATACCGATGCGTTGTTTGGTACCGGGAATGACGATCGCACCATCGAGTAATTGACCGATCTGGCGCATCCGTTTCAATTTCGGTGCGTGATGAGCCAGATGAGTTTCGGTGGCTAAATTAGTGTTGTCCTGTCTTGCATCAGCCATAGCTATGTTTTGAGGGTTAGGGGTTGGGAGTTGGGAGTTGGGAGTTGGGAGTTAGTATTTTAAACTAATGCTGTTTTGTCTTAGTTATCTCAATCGATAGTAACGGTCGAATTTTTTACAACCTACTTTGCTCTCGATCGTATTTCGAGATAGGATCGGCAAGTTAGCAAGCTACACCCTTGTCACCTAAAAAATAGACGATCGATCCCCCAACCTGCAAGCCACGATTCCTTACTCCCTGTCTTGTCTCGCTGCTTGTTGCGCTGTCTTGTCTCGATCGCGCTAAACCATCGGCTTTGCCGAGGAGCGCGCATCCGCAAACCGTCGGGAAATAAAGGCGTGCGCGAGCCGCAACTCCCAACTCCCAACTCCTCACTCCCATCATGAGAACTTACGCAATTGTCGGAACGGGTGCGCTCGGAGGCTTTTATGGTGCCAAACTCCAAAGAGCTGGTTTGGACGTGCATTTTTTGCTCAACAGCGATTACCAGCATGTCAAACAGTCGGGACTGGTAATTGAATCGATCGATGGTGACTTCACTTTACCATCTGTCAATGCTTACGATCGAGCCGAGCGAATGCCTGCTTGTGATGTGGTCGTCATTTGTCTCAAGACTACTCACAATCGGCTCTTACCCAATATCTTACCCACTTTAGTCAAACCAAATTCAGTCATTCTCGTCCTCCAAAATGGGCTGGGGACTGAAGCTGAAATCGCCCAAATCTTGCCCCACCACTCAGTTGTCGGTGGATTGTGTTTTATCTGCTCTAATAAAGTTGCCCCCGGACGCATCCACCATCTCGACTATGGTGAAATCAAGCTGGGTGCCTATGCAGATGGCTATCAAGCCATGCCAATTACGCCAATGATGGCAGAGATCGCCGCCGATTTTCGGGCTGCTGACGTGGCAATTTCTCCGTGTGCCGATCTGCTCCTCGCTCGGTGGCAAAAACTGGTCTGGAATATTCCCTATAATGGCCTCTCCGTCGTCCTCGATGCTACTACCGATCGATTGATGGCCGACCCCCATACTAGCGCGCTGGTGGCACAACTGATGCACGAGGTGAAACTAGCCGCTGGTGCCTACGATCGCGATATTAGTGAGGAATTTATTCACCAGATGCTGGCATATACCCTTAAGATGACACCCTATCGCACGAGTATGAAGATCGACTACGACGCAGGTAAACCTCTAGAAATCGCGGCAATGTTCGGCACGCCGCTTCAATTTGCCCGCGATCGAGGTGTAGAATTGCCCCTAATTGGCATGTTATACCAGCAACTCCAATTCTTAAATGCCGCCACAGAGCGACGTCGCGAGAACTCAACTGTCGATCGTGTTTGAGCTGGAGAATGACTTACTCGCACTTGCCAACTGCTGGGGCACTCGCTGACTTTTTACCAGGAGCTGAATGGGGCGTTCTGGTGCTGTCACCAAACCACGACGCTTAGGATAGATATCTCGCTTATCTACCAATTCCAATTCCCACCCAGACAGGATCTTGGCGAGGGCGAGTTTTAGTTCCATCATCGCAAATGCACTGCCGATACAACGTCTGGCACCACCGCCGAATGGTAAAAACTCAAACGGTGAAAACTGTCGCTCTAAGAAGCGTTCGGGTTTAAACTCTTGGGGTTGGGGATATAAATCTTCCCGTTGGTGGGTCGAATAAATCGATCCCATTACAACTGTCTGGGGTAGAATTTCTCGTCCGGCAAGCGTAACTGTCTTATTGCTAAGGCGCGGGAATGTCAGCATCGCTACGGGATAAATTCGTAGCGTCTCGTTACAAACCGCATCTAGATAGGGTAATTTCGCGATCGAGTTAAGATCGCAAGCCCCGTTCAAACCATCGAGTTCGGCGAGCAATTTTGCCTTAACTGCGGGCAATTTATGAATCCAATATAACGCCCAAGCCAAGGCGGTGGCTGTCGTTTCGTGTCCCGCCGTCAGCAGCGTTAGCAATTCGTCGCGCAATTCGACATCAGTCATCGCTTCACCTGCTTCGTCCCGTGCGGACATCAACAGGCTAAGAATATCCGTCCGTGCGGGATCGGGATGCTGCCGTCGCTCCTGAATTTCGGCATAGAGCAAAGCATCTACCGCCCGCTGCTTGCGCTGCAAAACCGCCCAAGGGCCAATTCCACCAAATTCTTGTTGGAGGCTGGGCACGTATAACATCGCCACCAACATTGGAGAGCTACCTCGATCTAGCAGTTCTCCTAATAGCTGTTCTAGTTGTTCGGCGCGCTCTCCCTGATATAACCCGAATACTGCTTGCATAATCGTTCGCAGGGTAATCTGTTGGGTAATCGTCCGCACGTCGAAAGTTTGACCGATTTGGATTCGATCGAGCGTTTCGGTAGTTACTGTGTTGATGACATTAGTATAGGTGCGCATTCGATCGCCATGCAATGAGGGCATCATGAGCTGTCGCTGGCGTTGATGTTGCGCTCCACTCAAGCTAATTACCGAGTTTTCGCCCAGCAATGCTCTAAATATCTCGTTCAGCTCACCTGGAGCCTGAAAATCGGTTCTGGTATCTTGAGTTAAAATTTGTTGTATGGCTTGGGGATTGCTGACAAATACTAGCTTAGGTTTATTTTTGCCTAGCATCGCCAGCGTATATATGTCTCCATAACGGCGAACGCAGTCATCCATGAAGGACATGGGGCTAAAAACCCATTGCATCAGTTGGACGAAAGCTGGGGTTTGGGGGCCTGGAGGTAGTTGCATAGTCAATACTTTCTTAATAAATCTATAGATATTATAATCCTGACTAAATTACCCCATCTCGGTGGTGCTTAGTTTTGAGTTACTGGTGCTTGGAGAACCCGGATCTGGGGGAGGCCCCCCCCAGACCCCCCGTTGAGGGGC
>NZ_PVWO01000226.1 GCF_003003845.1 Chamaesiphon polymorphus CCALA 037
TCTAATTTTGGCAATTTGCATGTTGGTTATTTCATACTCCATTTTTTCTTCACCAGTTGCTGAATTTCTTGAAAGTACTTCTGTGATTTGAGCTAAATAAAGTTTTCCTATTGTCAGTTCATTTTCTTGAAGTGTATCGATATCAAAAGAAATTTTGGCAGTGATTTTTTTGTCGCTATCCTTATGCTCGATTATTAATGTTTTCTTATCTTTGTTTGCAGCTATCAGTTCACCGACGATTTCATATGATTCTGGATTTTCCATCTCCATTTTTGTTATGAACTCAAATGTTGCTAATGCCTCTGAGTATTCTAGAGAAGTTCGCCCACCCTTCCTTGAATTCATCGACCCCCAATTTATGTAGATATCTGATTCTGTTCTTATCAAATTATTCAAGAAATTTCTGTAACTAGAAGCACATTTTTTGTGATTTTTTTGCAGCTCTATCATCAATTCTTTCTTGTCTTTGCAGTTACTTTTCTCAATTAAATTAAAGAAAGTTTCTGATATTATTTCTGTCAGGGGATCTTCTTGCTCCAATAAATTTAATTGCTGATTACGCAACTTGCAGGTAGCTACTTTGACGCCAAAAGATCCTTTGAATGTCTCAATCAATGAGAGTGTAGATTGTTTTTTGATGTCATTAGTCAATTTGCTATTGGACGCTGTATTACTTTCTTGCAAGTATTGGGAAGAATTTAATGCTTTGACTTTATCATTTAATTTCTCATATGATTTGTACTGTCCAACAGCATAAAATAATGTTTGTAGAGATGTCAATATACCACCTATTTGCTGAGTTGGAATTTCTCGATAGATTGAATTGCTTTGATATAGAAAACTAAACCTAAAGGTTAATATTTCTCTTTGCATTTCCTGCGCTATTATATTTTGGTCGATTAGGCTAAGTATAATTTCTGAAGCAGAACGCTTTTCAACTATCTCCAGTACTTCTATTAACTCACAAATCCTAGCAGAGAAATCTCTTAATTCTTGACTGATAGGCAGAATAACTGAAAAAAAGTCTCTATCTATTTTTCTTTGCCATATTGATGCTTTTCTATTCGGAATCTCTCCGTTTTTCTCCCATCCATTAAATGACAAGTAACCTTCGACAAACAAAGGATCTATTCTATCTATATGATTTAAGCTTTGTCTGTCTATCATTTTTCTGAATTCAGTGTTAATTACAAAGTATTTTAGTAATAAAATTAGCCTGTACTATGGCATATCTCCATTAGCAATTTTAGACATAATCATATTTAAAGAGGATTGATTAAATATGTTACTAGATGGAATGCTTATTGTTATTTTTGATTGATTTTCTGTAGATTCATTACCAGATAAAGATATCCAGTATCCACATCTTTTCATGACTGTTTTCTCACGGTCTATCTCTATCCATTCTTTAATATCATCAGGTACAATCACTAATATTAGTATTATAGGATTACAAGATTCTTTAATTAATGTATTGTAGTTACTAACTGGTATTGGATGCTTTATAATTTCCTGTTGTTGCTCAATCTCTATAGCTGATGTACATTTTAGTTGAACATCTAGGCTTGGGTGTGAAAACCTACCGAAAATATTACTACTTCTAATTGTCATATCAATACCACTATTGTCAACTAGTCTTGTAGCTCTAGTTGTCGAACAGCCCGCAACAGAAGCAACTGCGTTCACATATGCAATACTAAATTCTTCTTTTTGATCGTTTAAAGTTATTGTCACATTGATAGTTCCTATTTATATGATGCTTGCTATTTGTTAATGTTGATAGCATCCATCAATAACTATACTTCAGCCGCAAATGATAAGTGACACTTTCAGCTTATAACTAGTGTACCCACATAATACTTTTTTCTATCAATTGAAACTAAAAAAGGGCGAGCAATTGCCCACCCTGGATATTAAGGTAATTTAGAATCGATTAACCTAAAACTTTTTTCGCAGTAGCGACAACGTTATCGACAGTAAAACCGTATTTCTCCATCACGGTACCGCCAGGAGCCGAAGCACCGAAACGATCGACTGTGACTAAGCCGCCGTCCATACCGACGAAACGGTGCCAACCCATGCTGCAAGCAGCTTCGACGGCGACGCGCTTGGTAACTGCTTTGGGTAAGACAGATTCTTGGTAAGCCGCATCTTGAGCGTCGAATAATTCCCACGAAGGCATGGAGACGACACGGACTTTTTTGCCTTCAGTGGTGAGTTGTTCGGCTGCTTTGACGCAGAGGCTGACTTCGGAACCCGTTCCGATCAAAATGATATCGGGAGTACCTTCAGAGTCAGCGATCGTGTAGGCACCTTTAGTTACGCCTTCGATCGAAGTTCCGGCCAAGTTGGGTAAGTTTTGACGGGATAATGCGAGGAGGGTAGGAGCTTGTTGGCTGGCTTTCTCGATCGCGACTTTATATGCGCCGGAGGTTTCGTTACCATCGGCGGGACGAATGACTGTCAGGTTGGGGATAGCACGCAAGGAGGCGATCGTTTCGATTGGTTGGTGCGTGGGGCCATCTTCACCTTGACCGATCGAATCGTGAGTCATGACCCACAATGCGCCGATTTGGGATAATGCGGAGAGGCGAATCGCGGCGCGCATGTAATCGGTGAAGATCAAGAAGGTCGCGCCGTAAGGAATCAAACCGGAGTTGTGGAGAGCCATACCATTACAGATGGCACCCATTGCATGTTCGCGCACGCCGAAGTGGACGTTACGGTTTTGGTATGCACCTTTTTGGAAATCGCCGGAACCTTTGATTTCGGTGAGGTTGGAGTGGGTTAAGTCAGCGGAACCGCCCATTAAACCAGGTAAAACTGGAGCGAGTTTGTTGAGACAAATTTCGGAGTGTTTCCGAGAAGCTACGGCGTTATCTGCGGGGGTATAGGTGGGTAAGACGCTATCCCAACCAGCGGGGAGTTGGCGAGTGAGTAAGCCTTCAAATTCGGCAGCTTCTTGGGGATATTTGGATTTGTAGGTAGCGAGGGTAGCTTCCCATTCGCCTTCGTATTTGGCACCGCGATCGATCGCTTCGCGCATGTGAGCGACGGCATCAGCGGGTAGTTCAAAGGGAGCGTATTCCCAGCCGAGGTTTTCGCGGGTGAGTTTGACTTCTTCTGTACCGAGAGCCGCACCGTGGATGCCTGCGGTGTTGCATTTGTTGGGGGAGCCGTAACCGATGATCGTGGTGACTTTGATCATCGTGGGTTTGTCAGTAACTTTCTTGGCTGCTTCGATCGCTGCTGAAATCGCTGCTAAGTCGGTGTTACCATCTTCAACGTGGATGGTGTGCCAGCCGTAAGCTTCAAACCGTTTGGAGACATCTTCCGTAAAGGCTACATCGGTCGAACCATCGATCGAGATGTGGTTATCATCATACAAGACGATCAGCTTACCTAAGCCCCAGTGACCCGCGATCGAAGCGGCTTCGCCAGAGATACCTTCCATATTACAACCGTCGCCGACGATGACGTAGGTGTAATGATCGACGATCGTGGCATCTGGCTTGTTATATTTAGCCGCTAAGTGCGCTTCCGCTAAAGCCAAACCGACACCGTTAGCAATCCCTTGACCGAGGGGGCCTGTCGTGACTTCTACGCCAGCAGTCTCAAAGTTTTCAGGGTGTCCGGGAGTGCTAGAACCCCACTGACGGAAGTTTTTGATATCTTCGATACTGACGCTATCGTAGCCAGTCAGGTGCAATAGGGCATATTGCAACATCGAACCATGTCCGGCAGAGAGGACAAAGCGATCGCGGTTGAACCATTGGGGGTTCTTGGGATTGTACCGCATGAAATTTTGCCACAGTACATATGCCATTGGAGCCGCACCCATCGGTAAACCAGGGTGACCGGATTTTGCTTTCTCGATCGCATCTACAGCCAGAAAGCGAATTGAATTAATAGCAAGTTGGTCTAAAGATTGAGCAGCTACAGGCATGATATATATTAATTAAACTAATGACTAGTGGGCAGATGTGCTAAGCACTGCTAGACAAGTGTAGGCCGAGCATCTAGTTTACAATTTTCTGGGGGCCGATCGAGTAGCGATCTTAGCAAGACACTTAACCCGATCGGCGCAATGTTTTGATGCCACAATAGAAAATTTGTAAAAAGATCTGCATCGATCTTAACAATTTCTACTCATCATCCCATTTGGTGGATGGATGAGCAAGGGGTTAGGGGAGTGGATAGTGAATAGTGGATCGTGGATCGTGAATTACTTAAGATTCAGCTCGATAGTCATTTCCCTTATAGCCTAACTGCGATCCACTATTCACTATTCACGATCCACGATCCACTAGTTTTTGTTACAGAACATCACTATCGCTTCCATTTGCCCGCAGCATCTGGTATGACTAGGCCAGAGGTAGTCGATCGAACAAAGTATGAACATGCCAAAATACGATAGTATCTTCAACGCTGAAGAGTATACCGATGAGCCATTAAATGAAGCTGAAGGCTTGGCATCAATTGTGCTGATCGCTGCTTTAGCCGATAATCCGCAAGACTTGGTGGCACCAGATTTATTTTTAGATATTCTGGCAGATTTTGACTTGTATGCCGAATATTCTGATGAGGATCTCTTATCGATGGTCGATAGCTTGACGGCCATAGCTGCCGACAAAGGACTCGGTGCTTTATTTAATGCCGCAGATGAAGCAATTCCCGACGATCTCGTCCCAGATGCTTATGCAGCGGCAATGTTGGCGAAGATGAATCCGGATACAGGCGAGATTCCGGCCACAGCGCAGGTATTTTTGAAAGAATTACAATCGGTATTGGATATCGATGATGAAGAAGCGGCGGAAGTTACCGCAGAGGTGCAAAAGGCGTTCGAGCAGGTTGAAGGATAAGTTTTGACATCGAGTTATTTAATCGGCAATCGCACCTGAAAGCGGGTATTCCCTGGCTCTGAGGTAAAGCTAATTTTGCCCTGATGCTGCCCGACAATTCGGCGGGCGATGTCCAGTCCCAATCCGGTGCCTTTGCCAACTTCTTTGGTAGTAAAAAATTGGTCGAAGATCCGCGATCGAACATCACCAGGAATGCCCGCACCATCATCGGCAATTTCGACGAGGATGCATTCATCTTCAAGTGCAGTGCGGATCCACAACTGCCCTTTGCCATTGGTCGCATCGATCGCATTGTCGATTAAATTCGTCCAGACTTGATTGAGTTGGGGCGCGTAGGCAGAGATCTGGGGCAAATTAGCAGCATATTCCTTGGTTACTGACACACCGTATTTGAGTTTGTGTTTGAGGATAATTAGCGTATTCTCAATGCCCTCATGAATATCGATTTGTTGGAGTGGAGATCGATCTAAATAAGAGTAATTTTTCATCGCGGTAATTAGCTCGGAAATCCGCGTCGAGCCGAGTTGGATCTCTTCTAATAATTTAATGCTGGTGAGGGTAGTTTCCAGCCAAGTCAAGACACACTCCAGACAATCGGGGCTAATTTGGGCGGCGACTTCATCTAGCCGCGCTGCGTCTAATTCTGCCATTACCAACATCGGAGCTAGCTGCCAGGGATTGGCGATCTCGCGGTCTGCCAACCAATCGGCGATCGCATCTTCGGCTTCGCTTTGGGCGATCGGATCGAGGCTGCTAGACTCGATCGCGGCAGTAGTCGCCCGCTGGTACAAATCGTCCAAAAAGGCAATTTGTGCGGCTGTAAACGGTTGTTGGTGCAGCCGGAGTGCCAATGAGGGTAGGGTTTGTAAGGCTGTTTCGAGGTTCTGGACATTGCTGCGGACGGCAGCGGCAGGATTATTTAATTCGTGCGCGAGTCCCGCAGATAAGGTACCCAACGAGATTAGTTTGGCTTGTTGCTGAGTGACGGTTTCGTGGATCTGCGATCGTTCGACGGCAATCTTAAGAATGCGCCGCATTACACCAGGACACAGTTCTAGCATTTTCCAAAAGTCGTCGGGTACCAGCTTGTATAACTGCACGTCGGTAAGTGCCCGTCCGCTGGTCGGATACGGCTGGTCTAGCAACAAAATCAGTTCGGCAAATACTTCTCCCGCACCTAATGTCACGGCAGGAACGACTTCCCCACCGACGTTGCGCGTCCACTCGATTTGTCCGGTGGGAATGTTGTAGAAGGCGGATCGCCTTGTTTGGCAATTTGAGTGCCGCGATCGATCGCAATTTCGCTACCCAGTCCGGCGATGCACTGCAACTGCGCGTTACTCAGGTTAGAAAACAGTGGCACTCGACTTAAAGTGTCAATTTGCATAGCGGCGGTGGGTGGTTTTCTGGCACTAACGATCTAAGTTTCTAGCTTGCACTATGTGAGATCGATCGAATCATTCAGCCGATTTCGATCGATAATTTCTGTTAGTTTCTCTTGTCAGATCGCTCATCCTCTAACCAATCAATCAGATCTGTCATCTGAGTAAAATCTAACAAATCCTCACCGAGAGATTCTAATCGATCGAGTGTAAGACTATTTACTTTCGATCGAATTTCTGGAGCGATTTCTCCTAGCTTGCGAGTGAGTTGTTTCAACACTATTGCTCGGCCCTCTTGTGTACGTCCTCGCTCTAAACCGCTGGCTTCGCCTTCCGCTCTGGCATCCTGATAAACTCGCGTCTGCTGCAACTCAATCCCTAACATGACATCCACCTCCTCTCTAGTCAGATTGCTAAACTTGTACACGATAATCGTTGACAATAAACCAATTATATCTTGACTCCCGCGTGCCTGTCCGATGAGCCTGCGCGCCTGAGCTGTTGCTTCATCGCCTTCGAGTGTCGTCAATACCATCAACCCTAATCCGATTGGTAGCTCTTCGATCTCTCCCAATTCATCCAAATATACTCTGGTAATTCTGCCACTTGCCAACATCTCGCGCACGATTTCCTGTCGCGATTGTTCGATATTTCTAGATGGATAAATTACTACTGCTTGCCAATCAAAAAATTGACTGCGATTGCGATAAGCATATATGCCAATCTCACTCACTATTCTCTCATACAATAACTCATCTTTTTGAAATTGCACTTCACAGAAATAAATTATTCCTGCTGGAGTGGGAGGAATAAAGACCCCATCGATCCTAAATGCTGTTTCTTTAACTTCTACGGACTCGAACACATATCGATTCTCTTAATAGAGAGGCTTCGCCAACGGCATTTGCAGGCGGTTGAGAAATTAGAGCGAATAGCAGAGTTGGTGACTGCCTGAATAGCTGGTAAAAAATCGTGTCGCGGCGCATAAATATATATCCATACTTATTAGTATTATACTACAAATAAAAACCGCTCCCAATTTTGGGAGCGGGGTAAATGTTAGGGCAATCCGATCGTCACAATTCACCGCTAGCGATCGATTGAATCAATCTAGGCGTACTCGGATCGAAACCAGCAATATCCCAAGAATTAGGATCTTTGGGATCTACCAAAGAGATATTGTTAGGCACCAAGGAGATATAAATCGCTTTAGCTTCAGGATTCACTTTCTGACGATATTCTGCTAAAGCTTGAGTGGGGTGTTGACTTCCCGCCCAGCTTTCACAGTCAGTCCAGAAACAAATTACATCGGCATAAAAGTTATTTTTAATCATCCACTTGTAAGCAGAGCTAGCATCAGTGCCGCCAAAGTTGAGGTCGCTGGCTTTCTGCATTGCCGAACTAAATGAGTCGCTGCGATTGATTTTTAAGTCGATAAAATTGGTCGAAAATCCGCGAATCGCGTAGTTTTTTTCTGCTTTTGCCGATGCTAATGCCATGGTAGTGGCAATTTCACAACAGGTGAGATTAATCGAACTTACGGAGTAGTAAGACATCGAACCAGAAATATCGACAGCGTGCATAAACACTTTGCCAGTAGGCTCGAT
This sequence comes from Chamaesiphon polymorphus CCALA 037, assembly GCF_003003845.1. GTDB lineage: Bacteria > Cyanobacteriota > Cyanobacteriia > Cyanobacteriales > Chamaesiphonaceae > Chamaesiphon > Chamaesiphon polymorphus. The sequence goes on from NZ_PVWO01000226.1 coordinate 7,852, forward strand.
CGCATCGAAAGACATTTCTAACGCTGTTTCCAAAATATCCACGATGCGGGGAACGGGAGTCCAAGTTTTGCTACTTTTACCCAAACTACCGCCAGAGCGATAAGTTTTGAGTGCTTTTAACACATCGATCGGGTGAATCCGTCCTTTACGTAAGTGTTCTTTACTATTGAGGATCGCGGCGACTCTGTTGAGATTTTTATTGGATTTCTTGGAGTAAGCCAAGACACCAATTTCGGTTAAAGAACCGAGATTTCGCAACAAGGCACCGATCGGCATATCTTCAAATAATAACTGCCAAGCACCGAGATCCATTTTGCCCACGGGTGCAGCCATTTCATGAGTCAAGCGACCCTTGGAAATTGCCGTCTGAGTGTGCTCGGGATTGCGTTTTAACCATTCATACCACCAGATCTGATTTAATGCCTCTGTAGGCGATTGTAGAGGCAATTCTTCCCAACCATTGGTGACCCATTTAAACAATAAATCGCGATCTTCGGTTTGTGGTTTGGCATGGAACAATCGTAAGGCATCGCGATTGGAAAAACCGTGACGTTGTTGATATTTCAGCAATTGATAAGCTAGAGCTTTAGTATCGCCCTGCAACAACCAATTTTTACCAGCTTCGCGGACGATTTTACCGAAACCGCGCACGGATTTGGTGTAGCTCATCCACTCATAAAAGTGGCTGGCAGTTCGCACGACTTGCGGAAAGATCGATTGAAATGCTTGTTTTGCGGCAGGAGATTCGCCCATCGAGAGTAATACTAATGCCCAAATTGGCGCACTGTTATTAATCGATCGACCGTCAGAAGCATAGGCGATTTCTTGCGCGACTCGATCGGGATCTGCGGCGATCGCTTTTTCCAAAATATCGACAAAATCGTTAGTTAATTCCCATTTTGTTGCGTAGTAACTACCGTTACCAGTCCCAATTAACAAGCACCGACGCAATGTGCGCCACATGCCAGCGTCAAAC
>NZ_PVWO01000227.1 GCF_003003845.1 Chamaesiphon polymorphus CCALA 037
GGTGGATGGGTGGATGGGTGGATGGGTGGATGAGTATAGTTAAGCCTTACGCCCTATTTCCTTTCCCCCTGTTACCTGTTCCCCGTTCCCTAAAGCCTAAAGCCTAAAGCCTAAAGCCTAAAGCCTAGAGCCTAAAGCCTTAAGAATGCTGGTGGCTGATATCAGTGTAAGCGTGGGTGTGACTGACTTGAGAGTGAGCGTGTGGATGTGCATGTGTCGATCGTTGGTGAAGGCTCTCTGAAAGAGAATCGTCGATCGTTACTTCAGTAAGATGCTCGTGCTGGTGTTCGTGGTGGAAATCGTGGTGGTGAGGGTGGGTGTGCCAAATTTCGGCGTGAGTGTGGGCAAATCGATCGGGGGCGAGGGCTAGATGCACTGCTGTAAGTAATGCCAGTCCGATGAGACTACCATACAGAAAAGTACGATCGCCAAAGGTGGTACCCAGCCAGCCAGCCAAGGGATAAGCCCCCGCCCACCAGAGATGACTCCAGGCAAAATGCGCACCATATACCCGCCCTTGCAGATCTTTGGGCGTGCGATCGGCGATTAAGGTTTGCATCGATAGATTAATTAGGCTTTGGCCGCATCCGGCGATCGCCCATAATAAAATCAGCGGAACTAGTCCGACATTATCGGCACCCAGTAAGGCAGCGTTAATCAGGATGCCGCCACCTAAGAGGGTGAGGATTTTCGATCGATATTGGGGAAAAATCCCGATCGCGATCGTGCCTAGAGTTGCCCCCAAACCGAAGCCCATCATCACCCAGCCATATTCTACAGCGGTGTGGCCGAGCTTACCCTGCACGTAACCGACGGTATTTACCAAGATCTGCGCGCCTGCGATCGAAGCCACTAATTGCAGGAGCAAGCCATACCGAATCGGTGCATCCGTCCATAGTCTCAGTGTACCCACTTGAATATCCGATCGAATCTGTTGGATGGATCGATTTCCGGCTGTTGCCGCATCTGTCCGTAAATTTCTCGGTAAAGTACCGATGAGAATTGCGGCAATAATAAAGCTCAAACCATCCCAGAAAAATAAATCTCTAGCACCGACAAATAATGCCAAGATGCCAGCAATTCCGGGGCCAAATACGCCCAAAATTTGATAAGTCGTACTAGATAGCGCGATCGCTTGGGGATACTCGCTTGCATCGGTTACTAATGGAATTGTCGCTTGATATGTGGGGCTAAAAAAGGCATTGAGCATATTTAACCCCAGTACCAATGCGTAGATTTGCCAGATACTATTCACGAATGGTAACAGACAAACTAATAGCATCCGCCCCAAATGAGTAATTATCAAAATCGGCTTGCGATCGACTCGATCGGCTAATACTCCTGCTACTGGTGAAAGTAAGGTAAAAGCGATCACTCGCAGTGTCAGAGCACCTGCTAAGACGATCGGTGCAGATTTACCAGCCAGTTCAAACGCGAGTAATGCCAACCCCAACCAAGTCAAAGCATCGCCTAGCAAACTAATTGTTTGAGCCAGATAAAGCTGTCTGAAAATGGGATTGTGGAGGCTGGTACCAAAGCTAATTTTCTTCATTAACTCAGATGAATTACTAACGATTTACATTTGAGACAATACTAATATAGTAATCTATTTGAGCTGTTATTATGGATAAAAATAATTACTGAAAATCTGCAAGGACAGATACCCGACTTCTTCGAGAAGTCGGGTATCTAGCAGTAACGGTCGAAATGTCTCCGATCGGAAAAATGATTTAGACGCTTCTTAAAGCCTCGATCGGATCTAATCTGGCTGCTTGGCGAGCGGGAACGACACCAAAGAATAAACCGATCCCACCGGAGACACTCACGGCTAAGACAATTGCCGACGGGGAAATTGCGGCTGTCTTGAGCGGACTAAAATTGCGAACTAAAATAATCCCACCCACGCCGATGAGAGTACCGATAATGCCACCAACTACCGACAGAATGATGGCTTCGATCGTGAATTGAGTCAGGATATCATTTTGAGTCGCCCCGATCGCTTTACGCAAGCCAATTTCTTGAGTGCGTTCGGTGACAGAGACAAGCATGATATTCATTACACCGATACCACCAACGAGCAGCGAAATTCCCGCGATCGCGCCTAGTAATAATGTCAGCGCACCCGTAATCGTCGAGACGATCGTCAGAGCATCTTTTTGGTTGCGAACGGTGAAATCATCTTCGCCGACGATCTTATGTCTGCGTCGCAATAAATTGGTGATTTGGAATTCGGCAGCATCCATACTTTCGCTATCTTTAGCCGATACCGAAATCAACGATACTCGCAATCCAAATGGTGAAGTTCTACCAATTATTCGCTTGCTCATCGTCGTAATCGGAACGAAGACTGTATCGTCTTGGTTGCTACCGAAGGAAGTGCCTTTTTCCTCCATCAATCCCACTACTTCAAAACTCAGATCCTTAATCCGAATCTGTTTGCCCAATGGATTCATATTGCCAAATAATCTTTGGGCAATATCGGTACCTAGCATCGCAACTTGTTTGTCCTCTTTAACATCCAGGTCATTTATAAAGCGACCTCGACTAACTGCAAAATTCCGCACTGCCGGAAATTCACGAGTCGTACCCTGAATAATCGAAGTAGTCGTAATATTTTGGTAGCTAACTACAAACGAATTCTGGAGCACTGGTGCGACTCCCGAAACAGACGGAACTTGACGCGCTATCGCCCGAGCATCGCTCAAGACTAGCGTCGGCGGTACCCCACCACTGCGAATATTTTGGGCTTTAGGAGATCCAGGTAAAATAAATAAGGTATTTGGCCCCAGACTTTTAAATTGATCTGTCGCGAGGATTTGCGTACCCTCACCCACACCGATCATCCCAATTACCGAAGCATTACCAATAATAATTCCGAGCATGGTGAGACCGCTCCGCAGCTTGTTAGCTACGAGCGTTTGAGTAGCCATTTTAAAGCTTTCAAAGATATTCATCTTTTAGTGAATAGTGAATAGTGAATAGTGAATAGTTGATGGTGAATGGTGAAGAGTGAATAGTGAATAGTTGATGGTGAATAAGAGTATAGTGAGCAGCCGCGAACATTTAATACTCAACTTCCAACTTTCAATGCCCAACTATCCACTATCCACTATCCACTATCCACTAATTATTTATTTCCATCGCCGAGCATTTTTTCTTTAAATCCAGGGGGGACATCGATGAAGACTCGATCGCCAGATTTGAGACCTTCTTTTACTTGAATTTTGTCTCTAAATGTGGTGCCAACTTTGATTTCTTTGAACGTAGGTTCGTTATTTTCGCCAGGTACATAAACGCCTGTTTTGCCTTTTTTGGAACCGATCGCAACAGTGGGTACAGTTATCGCATTATTGGTGCGTCTGCCGCTAAAAACGGTATTGACATTCATACCCGATCGCAAGACATCTTTGCCAGTATCGAGGGCAACGCGAACTTCAAACGAGGTGACGTTTTGTTCGACTACTGCTTCTGGAGCCACTAGGCGGACGGTACCTTGAAAGGGTCGCTCGCTATAGGCATCGGCAGTAATTTCGACTTTTTGACCGAGTTTGATTTTGCCGATATCGACTTCTGGTACCTTAGCTTTAACTTCCATATCCTTGGCTAAAGCCACGATCGAAGTAGAAGTTGCCGAGGTACTAGTCGAAGCCGAAGTTGTGGGCGTTACAAATGCCCCGACGCTGGCATACCGTTGGGTAATCAATCCGGCAAACGGCGCGACGACGGTAGAATCGCTCAGTTGCGATCGAGCCGATTGTAATTGGGCGTTAGCTACTGCTAGTGCTGCTGTCAGTTGGGCGATATCTTCGGGACGCGAGCCATTTTTGGCTTGCTCGTATGCAGCTTGGGCTTGATTGACTTGAGCGGCTAAACTAGCGACATCTTCCGTCCGACTGCCGAGTTGAGATTGGCGCAGGGCTTGTTGGACTTCAGAGACGGCAGCTTGACGCTGGTTGATTTCTGATGCAGTACTGTTGCGTACCTGTTGGAGCTTTTGTTGGGCGTCGAGGAGATTGGCTCTGGCAGTTTGATAGTCAGCAGTAGCTCGATCGAGTGCATCCTGCGATACCGCTCCCGATTGCCGCAACGATCGATTGCGATCGACTTGGGCTTGGGCGAGTTTGAGTCGCGCTGTAGCTGAGGAAACTTGGGCTGTAGCCTGTTCGATTTGTTGGGGTGCGATCGATCGCGACAAATTTAAATTGGCTTGGGCTTGGGCGAGTTTTGCCCGCACCTGGGCGGTTTCTTCAGGGCGATTGCCGTTTTTGGCTTTATTTAAATTGGCTTGGGCTTGCTCTAGCCTCGCTTTGGCTTGGGCGATTTCTTCGGGGCGCGAGCCATTTTTAGCTTTATCTAAATTGGCTTGGGCTTGCTGCACGTTAGCTTGAGCTTGGGCGAAGGCTGCTTGCGCTTCGGCATTTTCCATTTGAGCGATTTTTTGCCCTTGGGTAACCCGATCTCCCTGCTCGACAAATAGTTGCGACACTCTACCTGCCGTCTTAGGACTGATATTGGCAGTCTGGAAGGGGATGACGTTGCCGCTAGCTGTGATGCGCTCGGTGAGATCTGCGGCTTTAGCGGCAGTCGTGTAGCGAGCTAGGTCGATCTTATTGGCTGGCTTGAACTGAGTTACTGCAATCGTTCCGAGTGCCGCTAGCCCGAGGGTTGCCGCAGCTACGCCTGCAATTACAGGGATCGGACGCTTGATGTTATGTATGAGAGGTAGTTGCATAGGAGATCGAGGGGCACTTATTTAGGGTTAGGACTCTCGAATTGCTTCTCGTTGGCGCACTCAGACAGAGCGTAGCCGCATTAGCCTCTCCAATGGAGAGTAAATCTGCCGATTAGACAGCTCGAAGATTGACTTTTAATAAAATCTGTTACTTTTATTTACAAGTTTAACTCGATATCATGGGTAGTGACTAGTGTCAAAAGTCATATCGCTCAGTAGTGAAAACCCTCTGTAAATCTACTTAGGGATCGCCACTTTTAACTCGATCGAGTTGCTAAGTGCGGTAGCCTGGATCTAAGCGCGTACCGATCTCGATCGATCGCCTGAGTCGATCTTAGCTTCGCGATCGTTGTCAAGTAGCTGTAGAATCTGTCTTATGATGGACTCGACAAACAACACCAACCTCCCGCTCAAAAGTTGCAATCTCGACGGTTTTCTATCTACTTGTCTTCGATATATATACCTAGACCTAACTTATCGTGCATAAACGGATCTATCTCTTCTTACTCCCGATCGCTTGCCTGGGGATTTTGAGCTTGCCCATGTCTATGTCTGCTCACAGCCAAGCTTTAGTACCTTATACCCCCAAGAAAGACCCAAAATCTTTAGAAGACACAAGTAAAATCTTACTCAGACAAGCCGCTGGATTAGTTCAATTTCAACAATACGAACAAGCAATTCCGCGCGTTGCTTTAGCCACTCAATTAGCACCAAAAAGCCATGAAGCTTGGTTCTTTTTAGGTTCCTTATACGTCCAAACTCAAAAGTATCAAAGAGGGATCGATGCCTTGCTACAGGCAAAGGCCATCAAACCTCAAGATCCAGACATCTTATTTATGTTAGGTTCGGCCTATTTCCAAAAAGGCGATCTGCCACAAGCGATCGATACCCTGCAAGCTGGACTAAAAATCAAGCCAGATAATAATAGCGCGCTGTTCGATCTCGGTAATGCTTATTATAAATCGAATAAATACGCCGACGCGATCGCTCAATATCAAAAAGCTGTTAAAAAAGACCCGAAATTTTGGCCAGCTATTAACAATATCGGGTTGGTTAATTACGAAACAGGCGATATCAATGGTGCCATGCAAAACTGGCAACGCGCGATCGCCATCGATCCCAAAGCCGCCGAACCTGTACTCGCAATGGCAGTAGCTCTGTTTACTCAAGGCAAACAAGCTGAGGCATTTACTACTGCCGAAAAAGCAATTACCCTCGACAGTCGTTATGCGAACATTCAATACCTCAAAGATAACTTGTGGGGTGATAAACTCCTCAATGACACTCGCAAACTAATCCAGACCCCACGGGTGCGGGAATTTATTACTAAGGCTCCGGCTAGAGGATAGGGGATAGGGAATGGGGGATAGCGAATAGGGGATAGGGATTAGCCGCTAGATTTTAGGTCTGTGATTCTATGTTCGATCCTTTGGGAAATAGGAAATATCGGAACGCTTGCGTTCCAACCCCTATTCCCTATCCCCTATTCCCTATTCCCTATTCCCTATTCCCTTAGTAATTGTGTATTATTATTTTGCAGTCTCGCCCGATTGCGAACAGTTTGTGGCAGACTGAGATTAACTTAAGCGATCGAGATAGGCATTTGAACTCATGGTAAAACAGTTAGATCTGCTAGGTACAGAAAAAATTATTCCGATCGACCTGCCCTCAGAGATGCAGCGATCGTACCTGGAATACGCCATGAGTGTGATTGTAGGACGGGCGTTGCCTGACGTCCGCGATGGACTAAAACCAGTACATCGGCGGATCGTCTATGCAATGCACGAGTTGGGACTCACACCCGATCGACCGTACCGCAAATGCGCTCGTGTCGTTGGGGATGTCTTGGGTAAATATCACCCCCATGGCGACCAATCGGTCTATGACGCCCTAGTGAGGCTGGTTCAGGACTTTTCAACCCGTTATCCACTCTTGGCCGGACACGGTAATTTTGGCTCAGTCGATAACGATCCGCCAGCAGCGATGCGGTATACCGAGACGCGACTAGCACCACTGAGTCACGAAGCTCTCTTGGGCGAGATTGGCACCGCAACGGTAGACTTTATCGGTAACTTTGATAATTCCCAACAAGAACCGACAGTTTTACCCGCACAAGTACCGATCCTGCTGGTTAATGGCTGTAGCGGGATTGCGGTCGGGATGGCGACTAATATTCCCCCCCACAATATCGGCGAAGCGATCGATGGAGCAATTGCTCTCATCGACAAACCCGATCTCCCCGATGCCAAATTGTGGGAATTAATTCCCGGCCCCGATTTTCCCACAGGTGGGGAGATTATGGGTACAGATGGCATCCACGATGCTTATCGGACGGGAAGAGGGATTATTACCGTGCGTGGGGTTTCGCATATCGAAGTTGCTAGCGATCGCGCCAAACTCACTAAATCAAAAAAACGGCGCGATTCGCTCATCGTCACCGAACTACCTTTTCAGGTAAATAAAGCCGCCTGGATTGAAAAAGTTGCCGAACTCGTCAACGCGGGCAAAATTGATGGCATTGCCGATCTGCGCGACGAAAGCGATCGCGAGGGGATGCGCGTCGTTATCGAGATCAAACGCGATAGCGAACCCAGCAACGTCCTCGAACAACTCTATCGCCAAACCGCTCTCCAGAGTAACTTTGGCGCGATTTTGCTGGCAATTGTCGAAGGACAACCCAGACAACTCACCCTCAGACAACTGCTCGAAGAATTTCTCAAGTTTCGAGAAATTACCCTCACGCGTCAGTACGGGAACGAACTCGAACAAGCCCAAAAACGGGTACACCTGGTGTCTGGCTTACTCACGGCATTAGATAATCTCGATGCGGTCATTACGATCCTCCGCAACGCCCCAGATGGCACGACTGCTAAAGCGATCTTCCAGACAGAGTTAAATCTGAGCGACACGCAGGCAGACGCAATTTTAGCTATGCCCATGCGCCGTTTGACTGGCTTAGAAAAGAAGAATCTCCAAACAGAATTTCAAGAAATCAACACCAAGATTAATACCCTCAATAACCTCTTACAAGATCGGAACGAATTGCTCAAATCGCTCAAGAAAGATCTGCGATCGCTCAAACGCAAATTCGCAGACGATCGTCGGACGAAAATTACCAAATTAGAGCCGCCTACCCCACAACCAAAGCCAGATAGAGCCACCTCAACTAGAACTAAAACTACTAGTAGCGAGACACCCAAAGAGACTCGTGCTAGGACACTCCCAGCATCCCAACTCCAAATCATTGAAACCGAACCCGGTCAACCAGCGACTGTCGAAATTACCCATCAAGGATACATTAGACGCCTGAGTAAAACCGGGGCAAAACTCAATTTGCAAACTAATGATTTTGTCACCAAAACTTACCAAACTAACACCGAAGAAGAACTCATATTAGTCACTGATGAGGGCAAAGCTTATCCCTTAAGAATTCGCGATATCCCGCCCACCCTCGGTAACGATCGTGGAACGCTCCTGGCTAGTCTAATTCCCGCATTAGCGGAAAGCCCTGACGAGCGTGTTATATTTAGCCTTCCTACTCCCGACGAAGCCCCAGATGACATGCAGCAACTGCTGCTGCTCACCGCTCAAGGGAAAATTAAACGCGTCCTCCTGCAAGAACTCAGCGGACTCACCAACCGAGGTACCACCCTGATCAAACTTCGGGAAGACGACAAACTGCACACCATTACCCCACTGACTAACCAGCGCGAAATCGTTATCGCCACATCCGGCGCGCGGATTCTCCGCCTCGCCCTCGCCTCCGAGCAAATCCCCCTAATGGGACGAGTTTCCCAAGGTATCCAAGCTCTCAAAGTTGGCAATAGAGAGCAGATCGTCGGTTGTATTCCAGCTAATAGTACCGACGAGATCGTCCTAGTCTCCCGTCAAGGATACGCCAAACGCATCCCCATCGCGGCGATTCGGATCGTCCAAACTGGCAATATGGGCACCCACGCCATGCAATTTGCCATCAAAACCGATAATCTGCTCTACATCAACATTCCGGCTGAAACGCTCGATCTAGTCACCACTACCC
>NZ_PVWO01000228.1 GCF_003003845.1 Chamaesiphon polymorphus CCALA 037
CTTGCCTCTGTTTGGAATTTTCCTCATTTTAGCAAGCAACCAAGTAACCCTAATTTTTAATCTTGACACTGCACTAGTATCGATGGATTGCCAACTCATCTAACACCAGAGTGAGTGGCGAAACTGATGTAGGTAAAGTTTCCGTCTTGAGTACATTATTTGGCGAACAATTTTGAGCGATTTACTGTCTGTTGTCAGAGGTAGCTCGCGATACTTTTCACGGGCAAAGTATCGCTGTTATCAAAATAGTATCGATCGACTACACCATTGACTCTTAAAACCTAAAGACCGATCGGGATTAGCAGGATTTTGCGGATGCGCGCTTCTTGGGGAACCCAAGGATTTAGCGCACCAAGCGGGATTAACAAGATTGGTCTGTTGGCAAGTGGTCTAATCCCTTTCCGCCTAAAGCCTAACACCTAAAGCCTAAAGCCTAACAATGCTATAATCCATAGCAATAAATAAGTATAAATACTAAGTCCGTCTAGCCTGCTCGATGGCTGGGAAACAATCTTATTCAAGATCGGTTAATAAATCCAAAATATATGCTCGGTAAGTATTCGCAGTTAGGGATTTTAGGTGGCATCGCCGTCACCGCGATAGTGGTAGCACCATTAGTTAGAGCGCAAGTCGATACCCCTAAGCTCTATATCTCCTATCCCCCCGCCAACCATCAAACCGCGTCCGATCGCATCTTCTTGATTGGCAGCGCGCCTAGCGAAGGGAAGGTATCTGTAAATAATAAGCCCGTTCCTCGCTCTCCAAAGGGACATTTTGCTTCGGTCTTCAATCTCAAAGTTGGTAAAAATACCTTTGAGGTCGATTACAACGGACAAACCAAAACCATCGTCGTGACTCGTGCTGGTGCCGAGAAAACTCCGCCGCCAAAAGACAATTTTGCACCTAATTCCTTGGAGCCGCAAGGCGATGTGGCGCGGATGCCTGGAGAACTAGTCTGCTTTGGGGCAAATGCACCGACAAAAGCGAAAGTGCAGGTAAATGTTGCTGGACAAGATATCCCCTTAAAAGAACAAAATACTAGTGTCGAGTTACCTGATAATAAGGCCGCATTAATCGATCGCAATCAACCGCAAGCAATGTATGGTGCGGGACAATATTTAGGTTGCGCGATCGCATCTGTGGCTGCGGATTTGGGTCATCCTGTTTATAAGTTAGAAGTAGGTAATCCCGCGAAGACAGTCTCGCAAGCCGCACCAGGGAAAGTTCAGATTCTTACGCCGACTAATTTAGATATTGCTGAAGTCACCGTCGAAAGTGGTATTGCACGCACGGGTGCGGGTTCGGATTTCAGTCGGCTGACACCGCTACCCAAGGGCACCAAGGCCGCCATTACCGCCCGTCAGACGGGGAGTAATAATGGTAAACCAGCCAACTGGGTACGGCTCGATTATGGTGGCTGGATTCTGGCCGAGCAAGTGCAGATAACTAGTGGCGTCACGGTGCCGCCCAAAACGATCGTCAAGAGCTTGAGTAGCAAAGAGCGCGACGGAGCTACCGATGTCACGATTCCGCTCCAAGTACCAGTGCCGATTACCCTAGAGCAAGGCACGAATACACTGACGCTGACGCTCTACAATACCACCGCCCAAACCGATATCATCCGCTTTAATGATAACCCGACCGTTTCGCGCCTAGATTGGAAGCAAACCAGCCCTGGAGTAGTCCAATATGTCTTTAACCTCAAATCTAGACAACAGTGGGGTTATAAGCTCAAATACCAAGGTAGTAACCTGATTTTATCCCTGCGACATCCACCCAAGCTGGATAAAAGTAACCCGCTCAAACCCCTGGCTGGCACCAAAATTCTCTTAGACCCCGGCCATGGCGGTAAAGATTCTGGAGCAGTCGGGCCGAATGGTTATACCGAAAAAGAGGCCAATCTGTATGCGTCCAAACTATTGGCAAACGAGCTAGCCCTGCGGGGTGCAGCGGTATATCTCTCGCGAGAATCCGATAAATTTATCGAACTGAGCGAGCGCCAGACAATTATCGATAATCTCGAACCTACCCTCGCACTATCGGTACATCATAACTCGCTCCCCGATGGCGGTAACCCCGATACCAAAGGTTTCTCGACGTTCTGGTACCACGCTCAAGCCCAAAGCCTTGCCATGTATCTCCATAACCACGTAGTCAAAGATACGGGGCGTCCTTCCTATGGTGTATTTTGGGATAATCTCGCCCTAGCGCGTCCGGTATCCTCGCCATCGGTACTGTTAGAGTTAGGTTTTATGAGCAATCCCAGCGAGTTTGAATTGATTGCCACTCCTGCCGAACAGCAAAAGATGGCCAAATCGATCGCGGATGGCGTCACGCAGTGGATGCTCGCGGCTACTAAGTAAACGAGAACTCTAACCCGGATCGCACCTCTGGCGGCGATCGGATTGCAGTCTATTTATAGACAGTTTGTAGGAGAAATATTTAGCTAAATGCTACCTTCGATTTCCTAGACTGTGCAAGGTTTTTTCATTATAATGGTAGATGTGGACGTTGATATGTATCTGTCATTAGGAGTAGTTTTTCCAGCCCGATTGGGGGATCGATTACTCTAGCTAGATCCCTGCTATTCGAGCACGATCTCAGCATAAGATAGATCGTAGATGCGCGAGCGACAGCCACACTGTTTTTTTAAACAGTTTGCGATTGTAATCCGGCAAAAGTGCCTATTGAGGATTAAAAGATTGCTATGGTATTAAGTCCAATCAAGTCTGAGTGGGATAAGGTTAGCTTTTCTTCAACACTTTTTCTTTGTCCGATCCTTGACAGCCTATTGTCAACAGTTCCGAGTAAATGGCAGACAGAGATTAGATTAGGACTACAAGAGGCATTAGTAAATGCCGCCAAACACGGAAATAACCTGGATCCACACAAGCAGGTTATTGTCCGTTTTTGTTTTGAGGAGGGTGCTTATTGGTGGATTATCTCTGATGAAGGCAGTGGTTTCCATCCTCCCGCACGCGACATCGCCAGCTCGACCGAAAAAAATCGCCAAGATTCATTAGCGCAATTACCCCCGATGGAGTCAGAATCGGGGCGCGGGATGTTTCTGTTACATCAAATATTCGATCGAGTGGTTTGGAATCGTCAAGGCACCGAACTTTCTCTTTGCAAGCAATTATATTGTCATATTGCTGGGGAAAACGCGCCCAAAGAGAAGCGCGAACCACTATTAACCTAAGTTAGGCTAAACCGAATCTGGCTGAGATTGTTGCATCAAGTTTGTCAACGCTTGAGTTAGATCTTGATGGATTTTTTCAGCCCCCGTTTTGGTTGAAAATTGTTGGTAATTTTGGACTTCTATTGGCGTGCCGATCTGAATCGAGACTCGATCGCGAAATCTTACTACAGGATGCTCGTAATTGAGATCGATCGGGATAATTTTGAGGTTCAATCCTGGCTTGAGAGCTTCTGCTTGCATGGCAATTCGGGACAAGCCCTTTTTGAGCGGGTGTAGAGTACCATCGCGGAAGATATTACCTTCGGGAAAGATGGTCAGCATTTCACCAGCATGAAGTAGCTCGACACTATTGCGGATACTAGCGATCCCCGGCTTGGTGGTATCGATCGCAAAACCGCCCAATCGGCTGGCAAACCAGCCTTGAATGCCTTTCATTTCGTCGATGCTGACCATGAATCGTAAATCTCTACCAGTGACGTAAGGGCCACATGCGTAGGGGACTAGAATGGCATCCCATCTGGTGCGGTGGGTGGGTGCTAGGATTACTGCGCCTGTTTTGGGAATGTTTTCTTGGCCGATGATTTCAATCTCACGGAAATAGCTAGGGAGGACTAGATATTGGCCGAGGGGGTAGATAATTTTCTTCAGCCAGGGGGAGACTCTAGTTTGGTGTCCATCGACTGACGAACTGAGATCTTTGGGGGTGGTGGTAGCAAGTGGTGAGTCTGTCATGGCTGTTGAGGTATTTATCTTTGCCCTGGGTAATCCCGGTTATCTATCAATCTACCCAACTAAGTGACGCTAGATCTCATCGCTCGTGACAGTTTCTTAAGTGACACGCAATTACCAGTTAAGATGGATCCCTTTTTGTGGAAAGGCTGATATTAAGGGGTTAAGAACGAGTGCTGTTCGGGATTTACTGGTGCTAGGAGAACCCGGATCTGGGGGAGGCTTCCCCCAGACCCCCCGTTGAGGGGCGGGACGCCGCCCCTCAAACTCCCCTGCGTAAGGGTCGATCTGTAGGAAGTGGGGCGCGCTTCTCTTCGAGACGCTACGCGAACGCATTAGTGCTTGGGCTTTGGATTGCTTGTATTGTGTAATCGTTCACGGGCGCGAGCAAGAGTTTGGCGGATCTGTAGATTACCGCAACATGCTTATCCTGAATGTAGATCTGTTCGCACAGAGCCGTGGTTTAAATCCCCTAAAAACCCAGTTATCAATTATCAATTATCAATTATCAATTAAATTAAGAGCTAATAGCCCGTAGAATAGATCGAATACCGTTTGCCTAGCGTCGGCTGTGCCGAATTGTCGATCGCGCGTGTAGTCGCTGCTTGTCGTGCGGTGGTGTGGAGCGGTGGCTGGAAATATTGAGTATCAAAGAAAATATGTCAGATAACAAGCGCAGTCAAGCTATTACCCAAGGCGTGCAACGATCTCCCAATCGGGCGATGCTCAGAGCGGTTGGTTTTGGGGATGATGATTTTACCAAACCGATCGTCGGCTTGGCCAATGGTTATAGTACGATTACCCCGTGCAATATGGGGATTAATAGCCTTGCGATTCGGGCGGAAGCTGCACTCAGAGCGGCGGGATCGATGCCGCAGATGTTTGGGACGATTACGATCAGCGACGGGATTTCGATGGGTACGGAGGGGATGAAATACTCTCTGGTATCGCGGGAAGTAATTGCTGACTCGATCGAAACTGTCTGTAACGGGCAAAGTTTGGATGGTGTATTGGCGATCGGCGGATGTGATAAAAATATGCCAGGAGCGATGATTGCGATCGCGCGGCTGAATATTCCGGCGATTTTTGTTTATGGCGGTACGATTAAGCCGGGACATCACAATGGCCAAGATCTGACTGTCGTCAGTTCGTTTGAAGCTGTCGGTCAATTTAGTGCGGGTAAAATCGACATGGCCGAATTGACGGCGGTCGAGCAAAAAGCGTGTCCTGGGGCTGGTTCTTGCGGGGGGATGTTTACGGCCAATACGATGTCTTCGGCCATCGAAGCGATGGGTTTGAGTCTGCCTTATTCTTCGACGATGGCGGCTGAAGATGAGGAAAAAGCCGTTAGTGCTGAAAAGTCTGCTTACGCGCTGGTTGAAGCGGTGCGGAAACAGATTCTACCTTCCCAAATATTGACCAGGAAAGCCTTTGAAAATGCGATCGCGGTAATTATGGCAGTCGGTGGTTCTACCAATGCTGTCTTGCACCTGCTAGCCATCTCTCGAACGATCGGCGTACCGCTATCGATCGATGATTTTGAAGTCATTCGCGGCAAAGTACCTGTAATCTGCGATCTCAAACCTTCGGGTAAATATGTCGCCACGGATCTCCACCAAGCAGGTGGGATTCCCCAAGTGATGAAAATCTTGTTAGAACAGGGCTTACTCCACGGCGACGCGCTCACCATCAGCGGTCAAACCGTCGCTGACGTCCTCGCCGATATCCCCAGCACTCCCCGCACCGACCAAGATGTCATTCGGCAATGGGATAATCCCATGTACGCCCAAGGACACCTCGCCATCCTCAAAGGCAACCTCGCCACTGAAGGTGCAGTCGCCAAGATTACTGGCGTCAAAAAACCCGTTATTACAGGCCCCGCGCGCGTATTTGAATCCGAGGAAGCTTGTCTCGATGCCATCCTCGCTGGCAAAATTGTCGCAGGTGATGTCATCGTCATCCGCTCTGAAGGCCCCAAAGGTGGCCCTGGAATGCGGGAAATGCTCGCACCTACTTCTGCGATTATCGGTGCTGGTTTGGGCGATACTGTGGGTTTAATTACCGACGGACGTTTCTCTGGCGGTACTTATGGGATGGTTGTCGGTCACGTCGCACCAGAAGCCTATGTCGGCGGCACGATCGCGCTAGTTAATGAAGGCGATAGTATTACGATCGATGCACCCCAGCGGTTGTTGCAGTTGAATGTCTCTGAAGCAGAATTAGCCACTCGGCGCGCCAACTGGCAAGCACCCGCACCCCGCTATCAAACTGGGATTTTGGGTAAGTACGCTAAGTTGGTTTCTTCGAGCAGTCTAGGTGCAGTGACAGATATGAATTTATTCTAATTTAGTCGATCGACATTGAGGGGAGGGGAATCGATTCTCGCTCCCCTATTTTATTGGTTGGTAAATTTATTGGTATCACAACTGCCAAGGTGCTTAGGACAGATCCCCGACTTCTTGCAAGAAGTCGGGGATCTGATACCAAGGTTTAATAATGCCCTAATTGCCCTGACTACTGCTATAACGATCGTGTGACAACTCTCGATCGAGTGATGGCCGATATTCGATCGACATGTTAGGTTAAATTAATCGACGATCGAGCAGACAGAATCTTTTTCTAGATATCTTAACAGGAGCAAAAAATGAGTACTATCGATCTTTATACTTTTACTACACCTAATGGTCGCAAGCCATTAATTATGCTCGAAGAAATCGGTCTGCCTTATACTACTCATGCGATCGATATCGGTAAAGGCGACCAGTTTAAGCCAGAATATGTAGCTATCAATCCCAATAGCAAGATTCCGGCAATGGTCGTTGGCGTAGCCTCTCCGGAGGAGAATCGAGAAACAGATCTGACGATTTTTGAATCTGGTGCGATCTTAATTTATCTAGCTGAAAAATCGGGCAAACTATTACCAACTGCCCAAAAAGCTCGCTTTCAAGTATTGCAATGGTTGATGCTGCAAATGGGTAGTATCGGCCCGATGTTTGGACAGTTGGGACACTTTAAACACGCAGCTCCAGAAAAAATTCCCTACGCGATCGAGCGTTACGAAAAAGAAACTTTGCGGTTATATAGTGTCTTAGATGGTCAACTAACTAACCATACATTTATCGCTGGCGATGATTATTCAATTGCCGACATCGCTACCTATCCATGGGTAGCTAACTACCAGAAACTCGGTTTGACTTTAGACGAGCACCCGCACCTCAAACGGTGGGTGGAGTTATTGCAACAACGTCCGGCGGTACAAAAAGCGATGACAATGACTCTTTAATCTGGGGTTGCAGGAGCGGGGAGCGGGGATATCGTAACTTTGAAGTACTGACGCTCGACTTGTGAGTTGGCTCGACCCGAGCGATCGCCGATAATAGAGATCGTGAATCACTCATCGTCTCAGCCAGCATGACATTAACTGCGTCCGACGCACACATCATCCCCCACGATTCGAGCGCGACGTGGTTGCCAACTGCGGCTTATATCCACATTCCGTTCTGTCGGCGGCGGTGCTACTACTGCGACTTTCCAGTCTTTGTCGTCGGCGATCGCCATAATGGCGCGAGTTCTGGTAATATCCAACTTTATATCGAGCGATTGGCGACGGAAATTGCCAACCAAATAAATTACCATCGACCGTTAGAAACAATCTTCTTCGGCGGTGGTACTCCTTCGTTGCTTACCGTCGCCCAATTAGGGCAGATTTTAGACTTATTAGCCGCCAAATTTGGGATCGCCAACGATGCCGAAATCTCGATGGAAATCGATCCGGGGACATTCGATCTGGCTCAACTTCAGGGTTATCTCCAGGCGGGGGTAAATCGGGTCAGTATTGGGGTGCAAGCCTTCCAGGATAACTTATTGCAATTATGCGGTCGATCGCATACTGTGGGCGATATTTATGCGGCTGTAGACCTCATTCAGCAAGGCGGTGTCACTAACTGGAGCCTCGATCTGATTTCTGGATTGCCGCAACAATCGATCGAGAATTGGGTGGCTTCCTTAGAGTCCGCGATCGCCCTCAAGCCCCATCATATTTCCTGCTACGATCTGATCGTCGAAGCGCAAACTCCCTTCGCCAAGCAATATCAACCTGGCGACAAACCCCTCCCCAGCGACGAAACCACCGCACAGATGTATCGTACCGCCCAGCAAATTTTAAGTGGTGCTGGTTACGCACATTATGAGATTTCTAACTACGCCAAACCTGGCTCTCAGTGTCGTCACAATCTCACCTACTGGCAAAATCGTCCCTACTACGCCTTCGGGATGGGTGCAGCCAGCAATCTCGAAAATTATCGCTTTACCCGTCCTCGCAAGACTCAGGAATATTATCAATGGATTGCCGATGGCTGCAATTGGCGCGTAGATCTAACCCCCGCAGCAGATCGGTTTTTAGAAACTTTGATGCTAGGATTGCGATTGTCTCGTGGGGTAAGTCTAAAATCGATCGAATCTGAATTTGGGATCGATCGAGTAAATAGTCTATTAAAATGCCTACAACGCGATCGAGATCGGGGATGGGTAGAGATCGTTATAGTTAATGATGGCAATTCTCGTTCCGAGAGGCTTTGCCAACGCTATTTGAGATTATCAGATCCAGAAGGGTTGTTATTTTCTAATGTCGTACTGACAGAAATATTTAGTCAGGAGTTTTAACCGCGATTGACATGTAGTTTATTCTCCTTCTGAGCGGCTACGGCAACGAGTAGATGTTGAAGATATTCTTATTATATCTGTGTTGCCGATTCGATACTCCCTTCCCGCTCAAAGAGTATAGAAAGAGGTACAATTACTAAATAAGGGGGAAAAGATGAATGAATCTGAGCC
>NZ_PVWO01000229.1 GCF_003003845.1 Chamaesiphon polymorphus CCALA 037
GAGATGTGTATAAGAGACAGCCCATGGACATCTATTGCACTCGCCCCCAATGCGAACAACCGCTGAACTCGTTTTCCGATCTAGACGATAGCAATCTTTTGAAAACCGTCCACCAGCGTCATTGTGCCAACTGTGGGATGCCGCTGATTTTAGATGGCCGCTATTTGCCCAACAAATTGCTGCAACAGGGTGGATTTGGGATGGCCTTTTTGGGTTGCGATCGCCGCACGCCGGGACTCAGACGGTGTGTCATCAAACAATTGCAGATTAACCCCAGTTTTAATACCGAGCAACTCGAAACAGCAACCAGGCTCTTTCATCGCGAAGCTGAAGTGCTCGAAAAATTGGGCGAACATCCGCGCATTCCACGCTTGTTTGCCTTTTTAGAACTCACTGCTGCCGCATCGCCGCCTTACAACCAACAAAAGTTTTTTTATTTAGTTCAAGAATATATTGACGGGCGCAATTTACAACAAGAATTGCGCGAAAAAGGGAAATTTACCGAGACAGAAGTTATTTTTGTCTTGCGGGAAGTTGCCAAAATCTTAGAATTTATTCACTTTCAAGGCTCGATCCATCGCGATATCAAACCATCGAATATCATGCGCGATGCTCAAGGCCAAATTTATGCGATCGACTTTGGCGCAGTCAAGCAAGTAGTCGCAGAAACGGCAAAGGGAGCGGGGGTCGCCCGCAATATCACTTGTGTATTTACACCAGAATACGCACCGTGGGAACAACGTCAGGGCAGTGCGATTTATCCTTCCTCAGATTTATATGCCTTGGCGGTCACTTGTTTGAATTTACTCACGGGTAAACCGCCGCAAGAATTACTCGATGCCGATACTAACGATTGGATATGGCGATCGCCATATCTTGCTGTTAGCGATGGTTTGGCAGATGTGCTCGACAAAATGCTGCGGAGCAATCCTACCGAGCGATATCAGTCAGCGAGAGACGTCTTAGATGCTCTCGACGATATTTATGGGATTCCAGTCGTGAGTATTGCGGCTACGAGCATTCCGCCCGAGAGTAGTGCGCCAGTTCCGCAGACACTGCTCTTGGGCACCTTCGAGCCTGAAGAACCGCTCCTGGTAGGACATGTAGCCGCACATAATGGTATGAATGGTGCGCATGGCATGAATGGCTCGAATGGCGCGATCGAGATAACACAGCCGCCCCCAAATCTGCCGCTGCGGCTAGAGGAAGCACCGATGCAAATTTATACTCCACCTCCTGTAGTGGAAGAAAAATCTGCGCCTCAGCCAAAGAAAAAACCGCTACCGCTCGTCAAAATTGGAGTGGTGGCACTGCTGGGTATCGGCGCGATCGCGCTCATTTCTAAGTTGCTACCGCCGTCGGGAGGCTCGAACTTCAGTGAGTCACTCGCCCAGCGCAGCAGTACGGGCGATCGAATTTTACTCAGCGTCGAAGGCCCTCGCGATACCGATCGATTTAAAAATCTCAAACGGATGGGAATTGAGGCGATCGCCAATAAAAAATATGGCGAAGCTGTCACCAATTTCCAAGCCGCCTTAGTCGAAAATCCCAACTCGCCCGAAACCCGAATTTACTTAAATAATGCCCTAATTGGCGATAAAAAAAGTTATACGATCGCCGTATCGGCACCGATTTCGCGATCGCTCGATCGCGCTTCGGAAATGCTCAGAGGCTTTGCCCAGGCGCAGTCAGAGCTAAATCAAGCTGGCGGTGTCAACGATCCCAAAATCAAACTGCGCGTTGTTGACGATAGCGACGATCCCAAAACGATCGAAAACCTAGCTGCGGATATTGCCAAGCAGCCAGAAGTCCTGGGAATCGTCGGACACAACCGCAACGATGTCACGGTCAAAGCTGCTAATATTTACAATCGCGAGAAGTTAGCTTTTATCGCACCGATTAGTACGGCTAACGACCTCACCAGTGCCGAGAAACCCTACGTATTTAGAACCAATGGCAAAGCCGACACGATCGTCCAAAAATTAGTCGATCGGTTAGTCGATACCGATCGCAAGCGCAAAGTAGCGATTTTTTCGGTGCCAACGATTACCTATAATGATGAGTTCAAAAATCAATTTATCAATAAATTAACCGCTAAAGGCGGGCAAATTGTCGGAACTTTCCAATTTTCGACTGTATCCTCTACTGTATCTCCAAGTCCGGCGGCTACACCGACCGCGACCGCTACTTTTGATGCCGAAGCCTATCTGCAACAAGCCAAAGCCGCAGGTGCCGAAGCGATCCTCCTACTCCCAGTCGGACGGTCTAGTCGCGAGGCTCTGAGACTCCTAAAAATTAAAGCGGCGAAGTATCCCGAACTCGTCGTCATCAGCGATACCGCTTTATATAGTGTCAATACACTCAGAGCTGGTAAAGCAGCCGAGGGGTTGATGATGGCCGTACCTTGGCAAGAATCCGAAAGTACGCCGCAGTTTTCGACAGGCGCAGAACAACTGTGGAACGATCGAGTCAATTGGGCGACAGCCACCTCCTACAATGCGGTTAAAGCGGTGGGAACGGCAATTAAAGCCGACAATTCACCCTCTAGAGACAGCGTGATGACCGCTCTGACTAAAAACGAATTTATGGGTGCATCGGGACGCGCCCAGTTTACCAAAGGCGAACCACCCGATCGCTATGTCTTAGTCAAAGTTGCCCCCACGCCACCTAATTATAAATATTCATCTAGAACTGGGTATGACTTTGTGCCGATCGAATAAACCTCCGATAGAATCAAGCTAATTATCTGACGTGTCATGTCTAATCAATTTTTGCCGATCGTTGAAAGTATTGCCACTGGCACGCCCCAGCATACCGTTTATCAAACGGATGCCGCTAAATTCGTGTCCGAACTCTATGGTGTGGGACAACATCAAGAGCGGATCGAAAAAATTTACAAAAATACGCGAATCGAGACTAGACATCTAGCACTCGACTTGCTGACGGATGAGGTGGTAGATTTCTGCCGCCAACCGGGTAATATCAAGCAGCGGATGGATTTGTACGCCGAACATGCGATACCTCTAGCCACCAAAGTCGCTAGCAAAGCACTCGCGATCGCCACAGCCCGCAATCGGCAAGAACGACCGACTGACACGACTAAAATTGAAGACGAAATCGGACTGATTGTTTTTGTCACCAGCACGGGTTTCCTCGCTCCAGGCGTCGATACCAAAGTCATCGAACATTTAGGCTTGCGCCGCAATATCGCCCGGATTCCGGTCAATTTCATGGGGTGTGCGGCAGCAATTACCGGATTGCGTGTTGCCTGCGATTATCTCCGCGCTTATCCCCACAGCAAAGCTCTGATGGTTTGTCTCGAATTGAGTTCGGTTAATTCCAGCTTTGGAGACAATCTCAACGATATTATCATTCATAGCATTTTCGGCGATGGTTGTGCGGCAGTAGTTTTAGGGGCACGCGATGAAGCTAATATCGCCGCCGCAAATCGGCTGGTAATTAGGGACAACTTCAGTTATCTGGTTGAAGATACCGCCGATGGCATCGTTCTAGACGTCCAGGATAACGGGATTACTTGCCAATTGTCTCCCCAATTACCTGGCTATATCGAAGCTGGTGTCGATCCGATTATTACCAACTTTCTGAGCGAGCATCAGCTCGCCAAAGCAGACATCGATCTGTGGGTGGTACATCCCGGCGGTACCCGCATTATCGAAAAAGTCCAACGTTCGCTCGGACTCCGCGACGAGCAAGTCGATGATAGCTGGGAAATCCTCCGCGAGTATGGCAATGTGTTGAGCTGCGCCGTATTATTTACGATCGAACGAATGCTAATTAGGCTCGATTCTAGTAACAATTTCGATCCGCTCGAACCACTCACTGGATTAGCCTTCTCCTTCTCCCCCGGAGTTGGCATCGAAGGCATCTTATTTGAAAAATATTAAATTAATTGAGAATTGAGAATTGAGAATTGGATTTTTAGGATGGGGGCTTACGGGATGCAATCGCGAACGATACTTTTTTGAAATGTTGCACTAAACAGACCCAAACTCTATGTTAAATCGTATTTTTCATCATATTTAACTTTTAAAAAATTATGTCTCCCGAAAAACAAATTGACTTACTGCCCCTAACAGATGCTCCACCATTAATGGAGAGAGAATTACCGCCCCATCCGCCTATAGGACAACCCAGCAATCGACAGTTACCCCCGCATCCACCTTCTGGGCAACCGTCGCCTGTAGGCTCAACCGCTCCTACCCAACAGCCACAACCGCCACAAACCGGAAATAGACAACCCTTACCAGAACGCGAAGCACCGCCTCATCCTGCCGATGGAACGCCATTACCAAATGTCTGGATTTATGACGGTTATGCTTACGATCTGACCGAATTTATTCTCAAACATCCCGGCGGCCAATTTTTTATCGGACGCACCAAAAATCGCGATATCACTACGATCGTCAATATCTTTCATCCCAACCCCGAAAAAGTCAAAAGACGGATTCAAAAATACGCACTCGATCGCGAAGCCAGACCCGAAGATATCCATCCTAAATATAACGCACCACCATTCTTATTTAAAGAAGATTTTAACGGTTGGACGGATACCCCGAACTATAGCTTCGACAACAAAGAGCAACTACTCTATAAAATTAAGGCCAGAATTAATAAGTCAGATTTCAAGCAGCAAATCGCCCACCAAGATTCGATCTTCGACGCGATCGGCATTCTGTTAGTCTGTGCTTATTTCGCAACTCAATGGGCATTCTTAGACGCGAACTCACAATTACCAGCCTATCTATTTATTCCCGCGATCGTCATCCTCAGAATCGCGCTATCTGGCGTCGGGCATTACCTAATCCATCGCCCGCAAGTCGGCATCAATAAAGTACTCGCAAACATTTTCGATATTAACTACGTACCGCTCGCTTTAGTAGTTACCGACGGTCATACGCTCTTACACCACCCTTATACCCAGAGCGAAGTCGATATCAAAAAAAGCGTCTTCACCGCGATCTTAGAACTGCCCCGTTATTATCGAATTCCCATACATAGTTTTCATAAAATCGGGCACCTGGTAGCCGGAATGTTTTTGCGGATCGCCGATTTATTTTTACTGACATTCAAGATTGGTGCCAAAGATCTCTACGGTTCCTGGCAATATGGCGTTCCGCACTTTTTGGGTAGCTTAGGAATTCATTTATTACTCCTAGCCGAACTAGTTTTATTTATGCTACATGGTGCATTTGGCGTCTGGCTGATTCAATTTATTATCACCCTCTGGATCAGCACCTTTATGATTGTCGCCAGCCACGATTTCGAGCACAGAGCCGCAGATGATGAAGCCGAAATCGAGATCGATTGGAGTAAGAAAGACTGGGCGGTAGAACAAATTCGTAATGCCTACGATCTGACGATGATCGGTAATAAATATCTCGATTGTTTCCTCTCTGCTGGCTTAAGTCCCCACCGCGTGCATCACGTATTGCCCCAACAACGCAGCGGTTTTGCCAATATTCTCAGCGAAAATATCGTTCGTGAGGAAGCCGAAAAATTTGGCATTACATGGGTAGAGCCAAAAAATTTCTTCATCGAACGCCTACCGCGTCTATTTAATAATTATTTAGCCGTGCCTTCTCGTTTAGCCAAAGAAAACAAGTTTGGCATCATTAAAGAACACCTCCATCCTCAAGCATTATCTAAAACCCTAGAATACGCCTTCAAAGGATGGACGGGTGTCGGATCTATTTAATTTAATTAAGAGTAGATTGGTGGGCAATGCCCACCCTCCTGCTTTTACTTCTACTGTCGCAACACATCAAAACACTTCACAATTCATTAACCGAAGCTTCGATTGCGTGCTAGTCGTTCTCCTCATTTTATGGATCGGTATCGACTACTTTAGATGGATTGGCATTGATTTTAGTGGCAATTTGCTCGACCGCATCTGAAGTCGCTGCTGAGAGTAATTTAAACTCCTGGTTGGAGCTGCCACTTGCCGTACTAAAACCACGAATCGAGAGCGCACTATCACCACGATTGGAAGTGCCAACGCCTTTAGCTGTGAATAAAATTTCGCCAGTTTTAGTATCGATCGCTCTCATGCTGATTTTGACATTAGCAGTTAATTTACTACTACCAGAACCAATACCGCCAAAAATTGGCACACTAAAACCTTGAGCTTCTCTGTCAAGATTGAACTCTGTCACAGAACCAAGCAGAATTGTTTGAACGCCCAAAATTCGACCGATCTTAGCCGCACTGCTGCTATCGACTCTACCAGTTTTACCAAAATTTTGCTCTTGAAGTACTTGGTCGATTCTAGTGCGCTCGATTACCGAGAAATTACCGCCATCTACCAACTTATCGACGAGCAGATCGTTGACAGCTTTGACATTAGTTTTTAACCAAGGTAACCACTCGACACTACCGATCGAGCTATATTCAAAATCAAGTACCGCAATTCTCGGTCTTTTCGATTTCCTACTCAGACTGAGGCTAACTAAGCTAGGATTGACTCGCTCGATTTGTGTCGCTTTTTCGCTAGCATTTACTGGGCTAATGTTGGCAAATTTAGAACTAACAAATAGAGTAGAAGTAATAACTAAAGAAGCGGAAACAATCTTGAAAATAAACAAATTACTTGGCATATTTAATTTAAAGTAAATATCTGTAAATACTCCACTATGTTATGCTTCAAGATTTGGATCGTCAATAGCAAAATTTCAGTATTTATGCTAAATAAATTTGAGCTAAAAATACTTGACACCTAACACTATGCCATGTGAAAAACTCACAAAATGTAGAGTGGGCATTGCTTAGAGTGTTGACTTTGTTAGTTTTGGGCGATTTTTCTAAATATATTCGGTATCGGCTAAAATCCGATCGGCTACTACCCGTTGCCATTGCTTTGCCTCCGCGACAAATTCACCCGCAGCCTTTAAAGCATCTTTAGTAGCTTCATAACCATTCTCAGCCCCAACTACCTCCGCTGGTAGCAAAAAATAATCTGAATAATCAAAGTACCTGACGCCGCCATCAACTCGATCGAAAACCGCTGCCATTAAAGCCTTGTCCGCATTTTCGGCAGTAGGTTGAGCTAGCCATCGATTTGCTAGCTCGATGAAACCACGTTCGCCTTCATCTCGCTCCACTGGCGGTAAACGTTGGGAGACATAGTAAACTGTCTGAGCGACAATTGACTGTTTAAATCGCAGTTGCTGTCCTTCATTCATGCGATCGAACAGCACTTTTACTAAATCTTCATTCTCCACGATTTTTGAATTAATGGCTAAGTTGATAGCAGATATAGTAACTGTCAAGGTGCTTAGGACATATCCCCGACTTCTCAAAGAAGTCGGGGATATGATGCCAAGATAGTAAAATGGATGGTAGTAACTACCCACCAATTCAAATCGAGCCAAAGCAAGAGTAATTTATCTTAATTAACCTGCAATACTTGCATTGCAGTTTTAATCAACTTAAAGTAGTAAGGCTTAGTAATATCGATCGATTTAATTTCCTGCGTTCCAATTAACTCCGCCACCTTTTGACCCTTATTAATTACCAAAGCTTGACCTTGAGCATTAACGATCGTCAGTCGCTCTTTGTCGGGAGACATGCTGCAATTATAATCTCGCTCTTGATAATTGAATTGATAAGTTTCAGCCGCAACTGGTAAGCGCACGCTAATGACTTCTAATTCGATCGAGCGCGAATCTTTCCAGTTATTTTCCTTAAGTTTATAAGCAATATCTAAATAACGGGGCAATGGAAAATAATCGCCAAATCGCCACGCGATCGCTTTAATGCCCTTGGGGAACTCTGGCGTATCGACGGTAAACTTCAGATGTCCTTTACCGACGATCTTTTGCTCGATGACGCGGACATTTGGCGTCCAAAACACCGGATCGGGATTTTCCATCCCACAAGGATGAATCGCATCGATCTGTTCGTACAGTGACATGTTAATGGCTGCGAGATCGGCCTGGGCATCGATTTTGACTAAATGCTTGAGATGTTCGATCTCTAGGCATTTGTGGGCAAATTCACTCAATCTCTGTTGAAATTTTTCTAGGTTTTCGGCTGGCATCGAAAATCCACCTGCGGCTCGATGTCCGCCATATTTACCCAGCAGATCGTGACAGTATTCTAGAGCGTTAAACACATTAAATTCTGGAATGCTGCGCGCCGAACCGCGAATGTGCGGATGAAATCGCGCTGAGGTTTCCTCAGCGTGCGTTTCACCAAGCGGATGCTCGTCCTCATTCGTCCCGATAAAGACGGGAACGCCATAGCGTTCTACCAAGCGCGAGGCGACGATGCCAATGACGCCATGATGCCAGCCAGTATGGACGATAACAAGGACGCGATTTTGTTTAATATTATATTTGCCCGTTGCAATTAGATCGATCGCTTCTTGTTCGATCTGCGCGCACATATCTTGACGTTGTTTGTTGACTTGTTCGCATTGAATTGCCCTGGCTAAGGCAACGCCCATATCTTCAGTAGTCAGCAAATTAATAATAATCTGCGGATCGTCAATTCTCCCGATCGCATTAATTCGAGGCCCCAATCTAAACCCGATATCTTCTGGCTTCATCGCGTTATTGCCAGCCTTAACAGCACTAGCAATCTTACCCCCTCCCCTTTCCAAGGGGAGGGCTGGGGTGGGGTAAAGATCTCCACTTTTACTCAAAGATTTTGTGGGCTGAAGATGTGGGGTGACTCCC
>NZ_PVWO01000013.1 GCF_003003845.1 Chamaesiphon polymorphus CCALA 037
GAGATGTGTATAAGAGACAGCTTTCGATCTCTAGCTCTGGGAGTTCGGCGCGATCGTCATCGCTACTCGTAGACTCCTGTAATAGGGGAAATTTACTAGCTGTTACCACCTTACTTGCTTGTTTCTCTATCGTCTGACGATGTACCTTGAGGGTGCGACTAAAAGCTTCGATCGATGACAACAGCCGCTTCTGGAGACAAATAATCACCAACATTGCCGCAGTTTGCTTAGTCTTCGATGTCTCTTTGAGACTTTCTTCCCGTAACTGGCGATATTCTTGGAGTAATTGGGCGAGTACGAGTTCGGGCGCATCGCTGGGTAAACCTGATACCCGCAGGGGAATCACTTGACGTTCGGGAAAATCTCTGTCTCCCAATTCTCTTAAATCTCGTTTGAGTCGCCGTACCATCACGCGATCGAGGATTTTTTGACTTTTAACCGGAACGCCGCGACAAAACCGTTGTGGATCGAGCATTTCCAATAAAGCTGCAAAACTATTGGAATGCCCATTATGCGGAGTAGCCGAGAGAAATAATTTGTGTTCAAACTTAGGTGCTAACTCCCGCACACTTTTAGTCAATTGAGAATCGAGCGCATATCTCGCACTACTCGCAGGTGCCGCATTATGCGCTTCATCCAAAATTAACATCGCCCCTGGCGATGGCGATAAATCTCCCAGCCAGTCCCGCAAGGATGCCGCATAACTTTCATCCCGCAGCAGCGCGTGAGAAATAATAAACCGAGTATGAGTAGTCCAAGGATTCACCCCATAGCCCCGCTCTCGTCGTTTCGCCGCTACGAACTCGCGATCGAAGACTTGGAAAATCAACCCAAATCTACTCTCCATTTCCTCTTGCCACTGTCTGACTACCGAAGGCGGACAGGAAATTACCACCCGCCGAATCTTCTGCCGGATCAGCATTTCGCGGAGAATCAAACCAGCCTCGATCGTTTTCCCCAAACCAACATCATCAGCAATAAACAGCGACACTCGCGGCATTTCCAAAGCCTTCCGCAATGGCTCTAGCTGGTAAGTCTTAACCTCAATTCCCGCTCGATAGGGAGCTTGAAATAACTTAGGATTTGTAGACGTAACGCAGTTCCAGCGCAAGGTGTGGAGATAAGCCGAAAAGTAGCGCGGATCGTCGAATCCTCGATGTAAGATTGTCTCCCAGTTCGCCCCACCCAGAATTTTGGCATCTATTTCTCGTTCCCAAAAGACTTCCAGTTGTTGCCCCTGAGCATCATCTTCCACACAAGACAGTCGCACTAAAGTATCGCCATCTGGGAGAGGAGGATGAGTAACTTCCTCCACCAAGTACTGGCGAGATCTGACTCGAACGATTTGTCCTAATTTAATTGCTTGCATTTTATGAGAAAACGGGGATTTTTAGCTCAGGAATCGATCGTAGTCTGAAAACAGAGTGATGATTCGCTCCATTTGGCTCCAGCCACTAATACTAAGTAGTAAACATTGGCTTTTGCTAAATACGATCTGGCTCAACTGTATTAATCGCTCGATCGAGTTATGGTTCAGCCAGAGTCGCTTCAGGTTGAGGTTTCTTCTCGAATACTTGAATGTTCGGTTGGTCTAGAATGAAGCCATCTGAGGTCATTGTACCGAGTTGTCCTGCAATCGCACCTACGTTATCGGAAAGTTCACCTGAGCATCTGTGAAATTCTTCCAAACTTTGGGTTTGACAGTCACAGAGAAGATCCGCCCATTGCAGTCCAGCTCAAAATACTGCAAGCCGTTCTCAACAACCTTGACTTCTGGTAGTTCGCTAATCTTGATAGTAAGTTCGAGTTTTCCGGTAGTCGCCATAAGTATCTAGATCTGTGTTGGTATCATAGACAATGTAAATCCTCTGATGCCCCGTTCGCAAAGCGTCTCGGAGGGAATCGCAAAATCTATGAGTAGAATACCTTCGCGCAATTCACAACTCGCTCAAGACTCTACAGTAGTCCAAGATTCAACGATTAAAGAGCAATTTCTTCCTGAATCGATCGAAATTTGTTGCCCTGTGTGTGGGTGCATCAATCTCGGTGAAGATGAAATGGGGCAGATTTGCTGCGATGAATGTGATTTTGTCGATGTCGTTGAAATTTAATCGGATGCCCACAGATTTGTGCCAGGGGTTATTTTCTAAGAAACGATCGATCGCAACCGTTTCACAAAATCTGATTCTTGAACGTAACTCATCATCAAACGGTGAGTCGATCGAGTCATCGCCACATACAACAGTCGCGCATCATCCGCTGGGATGCTATTCTGACGTGGTAAATATCCCAGCCCTGGAATGACGACGTGGGCAAACTCTAAGCCCTTACACGAATGCAGCGTCATCAGTTTGACACTTTCGACCTTGGGTTTATAGAAGCGGCTGTCTGGGTCTTTATTCAACCACTCGATCGGGATGCCAGCAGATTGAAGTTGAGTATAAATTTCCTCCCCCATAAATCTCAATCCGTGGAAAATACCAATTTCATTTAGGGGCACACCTTCGGTCTGAAACTGTTTGACTGTGGCGATCGCCAATTTGACTTCTGCTTGAAAGCTGTCACAGCGAGTTAGTTGAGGGGGAATGCCCCGTCGCCCCGCGCTCAGAGGTTGAACCAACGGTTGCTCGTCATCGCTAGCATTGCTAGGCTGCATGATATCCTTGGCGAACTCATAGGCTAGGTTAAGTACTTCGATCGTGTTGCGATAGTTTGTTTTAAGGATGGATGTCCGCCCCCGCGCTTCGACTCCGACGCTCTTGAATGAGAACTTTTTACGTTTTTGCTGCCCACCATATAAGTTTTGAGCGTCATCGTAGAGCAGTAGCAGTGAATTTTGCTCGTCAAGGACATGGACGAGCATAGTAAACCACTCTGGCTCGAAGTCATGCCCCTCATCGATGAGGATGCTACTGTACTGTCCCGCTGGAATTCGATCGTCTGCAATCGCTTCTCTAACCGTGCGTTCGAGGTCTGCGATATAAGTATCCGATTGTGTTGGGAACGTTACGCGGTGGCGGCGGAGTTGGTCTGTACACCAGCCATGAAAATGGCGAACGTGAACGATGTTATCGAGATTTGATGAGGCGATCGCTTCTCTGAGCCTGGATGCTAGCGCGATGTTAAAACAAATTATCAAAATCGGTCGTTCGGGAGCGAGTGACGCTAGATAGTTGCAACGGTAAAGCAAAATCATCGTTTTGCCAGAGCCAGCCACCCCATGAATCACCCGATGCCCATCGCCCAAGCTCCGTGCTAGTGTCTCCTGCTGAAGGTCGAAGATTTGAATTAGGTCGGTGGGAATCTCGATCGGAGTAACGGGTTTATCTAGCTCGACATCAGTGTCGGGGTCAGCGATTGGGTGTTCGGCGAGGAATAACGCGAGCTGTTTCGATGGCAGGCGACAGTTGGGGAACAGCAGCCACCGAATTCGAGCAACTTGTTGAGGAGTGACCGCGCGATCGAAGGTGTAGGGATACATCCCCCATAATTTTTCCTGTAATTCGATCGGGTCTTTAGGTTTAATCTCATCCTGACAAATGACTAAGTACTCGCCGAGAATCGAGTCTAGTTCGCTTTGAGCAAAAACCTTTCGGGTGATGTTAGCCAGCACTAATCCATATCCGTAGGGACAGATTAGCTGCCCTGCATACTTACCATCAGGTTGTACTAAATCTCGGTCTTGGCAGAGTAACTGTTTGATTGCTAAGACATACTTTCGAGCCTGTTCGAGGGGATTGATAACCGATTTAACCCCATCATCAGTAACGATCGTGAAGGATTTACGATCCGCTTCCTGAATAGTGTCTATCTTCCAGTCCTTGACTTCCAGCACCAGCAATCCTCGCTGGGGATGAAGGAGCGTAAAATCGGGGCGGAGGTTCTTCTTCCCGACGGGCACGTCATACCAAATCGTGTAGTCATCCTCTAAATTATCTTCTAAGCTCTGCCCCAGCCGCTTTTCTCCGCCTGTCATATTGGAAGCGCAGCTATTGAAAGTAGGGATGAGTTTTGCCATGTTTGTAATAAGAGTTAAATATTATTTTTATCTATTTCGCCGAAAATCGTTTTCACAAACAGAACTGTATTTACTTCGATAATCATTTATTGCCATTTCTTTCGCTTCCTCCTCTGACCAGTGGTGGATAGGTTGAAGTTCTCCGAAACGTTCGGTTCGATTTATAAAAGTAGGATCGTTAGCCCACTCATAAACTACTTTTGCAATAACCTTGCAGCATTCATCAGGTTGTTTGGCAACTTGTTCCTCAGCAAATCGAATTACAATCCACCCCCTCGACAAGAAAGCATCATTTCGATTATTATCTCTCCACATTCCTCGATAATGTGTGGGTTCTCTGCTATTAAAGGCGTACGGTTCATCTATTTCAATATCAATCCGAAGCCCAGAAACTAGATCGATATATGCAAAATCTGGAGAATATGGATAGGGATAATCACTAATATTCAATCCCAAGCCAGTTTTTATCTTTGAGCTAGAAAAATAACTGAGAAGAGATCTACCAAACATCGGTTCGCAAAAACCTCTCTGTGCCTTGCTATCCTCTAAGTCATGCGGACGAGTGTTTTGTATTTCTCGTTCGATCAGGTTGAGTTGAAATTGTCTCACATTTTCTGGCTTTAAAATCTCGGTGATTCTGCGATCGTGTTCTTGTCGGGCTTGTTTGTATTGCCTCTCCCTAGTCGGGTAATTACTTATATCATCATCGTATCTTTTCTGCTCTCGATCGTTTGATTCTTCAATTTGTTTGATTTGATTGCTATGCTCTCTTTTCCGGCGGGGGTAGCTCATAACTTTATATCCCACATATAAACCTATTCCAGCCAGCAGAAATGACAACACGCCCATAACAGGAATGGTTATTACGTGGGCGATTAAAAGGCTCAACGGAATACTGATAGCAAAATCGAACAGAAGCACTCCGCGATTAAATCTCTTTGGAGTTGGAGGGATCGTTCGTACCTGGGGAGGTGCGGGGGAGACTGGTTGAATTGCAGAGAACACTGGCGTTGGCGGTTGAGCCGCCTTCGCCCGTTCGAGACTGCGCGGAATCAGCACGATAGGGAAGGTTGTCATTTCAGAAATTCGGGGGTTAGCTACTTATTAGCTTTCCCCGATAATACCTGAAATGGTATTACATTCCTACCTTTTGCCGATTTCAGACATTCTAATTCCTTCTACACTGATGAAGGCAATTCAGTAATAAGCGATCGTCGTAAGGCGATATGCAAGCCTCGATGTTCGGGCAGCGCAACAAAACAAGATATCTGACAGAGTTTAAAAGCGATCCCCGTTACTATCGTGATGTCATCGTTATTACTTATTTGCCGCCTACGAGCGCATTTGGCATCAGGAGGGACATCAATCCTGAAGGAGCGATCGAGACTCCGATCGTATTAATCGAGATCGTTCTGCCTACAAGCTCTAAATTCTACCGCTGTCAGAGAGCGGGTATGATCGAGACGATCGATCGCTCCACGGCTAGTCAAGAGTGGATACCTTTTTTCGAGCGGATTTGTTGGGATTTGTATCGGGAGGTAGATCGGGAGTTGCTGAGCTGGTAGATTCGATCGCGTTGGGAGACTCCTCCCAATGCCCTCATCAGCGCAAGCACAATGACCCAGCAACTATCTCTGTTTACAGCGAATGAAATTAACAGAGCGACAATCACTCGTCCGGTTTTAATGTCTAAAGATTTTCTTGTAAGCTGGAAATCGCAGATCGTCACTTATCAGCAACAAACTTGGGATAATCCTCCACCTCAACAAACGAGTTTGTTCGATCTATCATCGAACCTATTTGACCCCAATAGTGTCGATCCGTTTGGCTTACTATATCAGCCATTCGAGTTTTATCGGTTGCCTGAAGATGGTCAGGAAAACTGTCTCTATTTTGTTGTAGATTTGATGCAACCTTTACTGCTATATATTGGGGAAACACAGCAGACACCCAAGAAACGCTGGATGAATCATTCGTGCCGAGATTATACGGACAACTACCTAGCACTCCATCACCATCATAAATTAGAAGTAGCTGTCAATATTGGGTTTTGGTGGAATACTCCAACAAATAGAAAGGCTAGACAAGCAATGGAATTAGCTTTAATCGATAAATGGCGATCGCCTTTTAATAAAGAAAATTGGCATATATATTCTCAACCTTTCAAAAAAGCTGGCTCGATAAATTATTAAACAAGCTATGATAAATTTGATTGCTAAGTAATTCTTCAACACGAAAGCTGATAAATATGACGATCTTATGATTAATCCTCTACCCAGTAATGAAGATCCATCTGTTCAGGAAAATCTTTATCAACTCTCGATTCAGTTAGGACAGCCTCTAGATCGGGAAACGATCGAGGAGTTGTGCCAAGATGCTAGAGATTTACTCAGCCACATCGATCCGGCACCAGTGACACTCGCCCGTGTCGCAGGGGTGCTATTAGTTCATCATGTCCAAAATTCCGAAGCTGAGGAATTGGAGTGGTTTAAAGACCAAATCGAGCAATGTGTTGATGATGAAGAGGTTGAAGAGGTGATTGAATCGCTTCATCGGATCGATACTCTGTAATGCAATTTTCTGTTTTCTGTCGTCGTAATCGGTTGGTGGGGGCAAAGCCCCTTCGATCGCGATCTGGCTGTAAAGCCAGATCGAGGTACCTATAGTTACTTGTACATTTTTGGCGCGTTGGGCTATTTTCGCCTACTTCGGTCGCAAGATCGTTGTCTAAAACTCTATACATTTCCGTTTTTGCAGCTACCACCATCATAAACTCCCAATCGATGTACTTCTGCAAAACCCTCGTCTTTAATTCAGTCTAAGAGTACTTCTTGTCGATTCCTTTTTTTAGTACACCGATCTCGACCGATTTGAGGCAAGTTTCGGGCAAAAATGCTGTTCGCTGACGTACTAAAAAAAGGTTATCTCAAAAAGCTTGTTAAATATCCTTTTTCTTCAATGCTGCCTTCACCTTTTGCACGGTAGCGGGCGATATGCCAACTTCTTTGGCAGTTGCACGGATCGATAAACCTCGTGTTAAGGCATCGTCGATCGCGATCGACGATGGTTTAGCTAGAAAATCATCATCTGTTGTCGTACTACCTATAGGTCTACCAACATGACCGCCCCAATTTTTAGCTCTCTGCATCCCTGTTTTGATTGCGAATGAGCGTTGCTGGCGGTTTGCTTCTGCAATAGCTTTTTGTCGCTTAATCTCAATTTTTAACTCAACTTCTGTTTAGATTTTACTAGGAATACTGTCGAGTATATCTCGCTCTTTTTTTCTAAAAATCCTCGTGCTTAATCTTCTCAAATCTCTGAGTATAGCAGGAGCAATATTAATTGGAAACTCAAAATATTCTTTAAATTTAATATATTGATAACGATATCTTTGATATTTGTAAATGAAATACCGCTCCAATCCACCATGATTTTCCCACAATCCGATCGTCTCGATGGTCACTGCCGAACCCAAAGCCTCTCTTAGCTCTGATGCAATCTCATCTATTCGCTCTGCGATATCGCGAGTAGTCACACCGATTTTATAAATGGTGGTGAAATCGCTAACTATTTTCAAATAGTAAAGAGTTTGGGATAATATCCGCTTGACGTGATTTTTATATAATTTCAGATCTGTTAATAAATCCGGTAAGTCGATAGAATTCTCCGTATTAGCCTCAGTAAGTCTTGTTTTTAAATTGTCTAATTTTGCGACAATTGCTAAACTCTGATAATTACTGAACCGATCTAGGGGCATAACCCCACAGGCTATTTCGCCAAGATTGTCTAACTTCCAGCGATAATTAGCATTCTGGAAAATAAAATCTTTTCGGACTAATTTATTTTTGAAATCTCCGGTTAATCTGCCAGTTTTGTGAAGGTGAATTAAAACAGCCAGTTCCGAACTAGACAAGTGACGATCGAATCCAGCCAAAAACGGGATAGCGATATCTCTACCGCTGCTAACCGCTCGGCAGGTTTCATCAGTGTGGGCAAAATGATGATTCTTAACGGCTCCTTTTTTTGCGGTTAAGGCTCCACCACAGTAAGGACACTTGAGATCGGTCTTTCCCCGTCGGCGGGACTCAATGTAAATCATTTCCCCATCTGGATCGATGCCATACTCTAGCCACATGTTGAAACCTCTATCAACAACAATACTCCAACTTTAATTATTGACTGGCGTAAGTTCTAGACTACCCTTTTTTTGATACAGCAAGGATAGCTATCGGTCGATAAACTTTTACTCAGATCCGCTAATTTTTGGTGTACCACTAAAAGGATAGCTCGAAAACTGCTATGTATCGATGATATTCTCATAGTCTATCCACCAAACCCCATCATTGTCTTTTTTTTGGCGTACCACTAAAAGGATAGCTCACTTATTTGAGTGTCCGATCGGCTAATTTGTCATGCCGCGCTAGTCCCTGGTTAGAATGCGACATCTAACAGCACAAACAAGCCATCAGAGTGGTGACGAATAGTAAATGTAAAGGGCTGTTCGTAGCTATTAATATTGCCACTAGTAACGATCGTTAATTCATTTTCTTCGACAGAGGAGACAATAGATACTGCGGCTAGAACCTCCACAAGATATGTTGTGCTAGCGTCCCGTCCTTGGTGCGAATCTACAATACTGGTAGCAATAATCTTCTCGACAACGATCCGATTGCTTTGCTGATTGCAGATAGAGGCAATTTTAAGATCTGGAATAGAGAACGCTGGAAGATTAAATCGTCGCCAGCTCAGAAACTCACCTTTCACTAGCAAACTCTCCGCTAAGTGACAGATTTTTTTATCGATAGAATCCATAATTATGACCAATGAAGAGTTTAGATCGGCTCTAGCCAAACGTGTTCGAGAGAAAGAATTGACAGCGTTAATTCTAGAAATCGCTCAGGTCGCCAAAGGTAAAGATCTCCTCGAACGCCCTCGTGGATAAGGGATCGATGCTGAATTCCTTCAAGCGATCGCCGTTGCGAATCCGTAACTAGTATCGATCGAAAAGTTTTTAGCCTCAGCCTACTATTTTGTCTAAATTCTGCTTTTCCCTCTAGATGATAGATTAAATAGTTGTCGATCGATCGAATTAATTAATCGACTGTCTAATTCCTGAATAATTTTATCTCCATCGATCGCACCTAGATCGAGCAATCGATCGACTGCTTCACCTAGTAATTGATGCTTCCGCGTTCGCGCTGCTCGACAAGCCTTATGTTCTAATTGGCGAATCTTAATCTGTTTGTTGCTACTTCTCAAGTCATCGATTATTGCTGTTGCTTTCTTGACTCTTTCAGAACGTTTCTGAACCCCCTCTGCCAACACGTCCTTTACCTTAGTAGAAGTCCGACCATCAGTTGTGAATTCGATATTGTCGCTAGTTTTATTGAGAAATTTCTGTTGTTTCATTTCATCATCTTGCTTGGATCGAATGTCCAGTACGTGTATTACAAGCTCAAACTATAAGTTGGTGTCAAGTTCATCTTTTATTTGGTGATAACATAATTTAATAAGTGCTAATGTACTTTAATTTCTGGCGCGATCGATTCTTCTATGCTAATAAAAGTTGTGTGAAGAAAACGATAAATTCGGGTGCGAGATATTGTAGGCATATCTAAAGTTAGGTCTAATAAACTCTTTTTTGTGAGTTCGATCTCTCTAGTATCTTTTGGTGAAATCCCAAATTTTTGCATGGACAACCTTTTAATGTCTCGATATTCATACTTGTCTCCATTTAAGCTGTTAAGGTAATATTCATTATCAACTATGAAAAAATGAGTGCTGAATACTTTGATAATCTTAGTGGATAATCGATCGTACCCGCTATTAATATGCCAATAATAGATTGGTATGTCCAGCCTGTCGATCTCGATATTCTCAATCCAATTCTCAAAGTGCAAATTATCATAAGCTGGAATTTTAATAATTGCGGTAACTCCACAGTCTGAAATTTCGATCAGGCGATCTGCCTCGATACTATGACAATCGAATCTAAGATTGAAATTGCGATTGAGGCTTGGATTATAAATTTCTCCTACTGACTTATCGGCACTAGCATCGAGCATTACTACTGGCGATTTTTGTCGTAAATACTCGATCGCTGCACGAATGAACCAACTTTTTCCAGCTTGATTTCTCACACTACCTACAAAATGTAATGACATATTAGATTACTAGTGCCTCTTGTTTGTCCGATCGCACGTAATCATCTAACTTTTCAGCTTCTAGCGGTTCGCACAGGCTTTTTAATGTTTTCTTGGTTGGTTCTACTTTTAGTGCTGATTCTGCTACAATCTCGATCTCTTCTTGCTCGTTAGTACTTGCTATTTGACTCTGAGTTTTATTGACTTCATCGATCTTCGCTGCCAGATCGAGTTTGACAGATTTAGCCGTCTTAGGCGATTTAGCCTTTGTAATGCGCTTCTTTTTAGCTTCCGGCTCCATTACTGCTGCTGGGGATGGAGTTACTTCCATAGTCTGTTTTAACTGCTGTTGGCGTTCTACAGCGCGTCCTTGAGGAACTGCTTCCGCATAGCCACTGGGATGATCCAAAATCGCATAACCTGAGTCACGTAAATATTGTTTGGTAAGTGCATCGATACTATTGCCATTACCTACAACAATTGTTGCCCCAGCCTTCCGAGCCGATTTAAGTAAGGGCAAATATTCTGCTTGAAAGAATTTACCCATGACTTCTCGACCGATCTGCTTGTTGACAAAACGGTTCCCCGTTACCATCACCACATCTGAGGACGTGTAGCTTGGAGAATTAGCATTTCTACCGTAGGCTTCAACGTATAAATCGGTGCGTGTTGTAGCTTCTGCTAGTGACTTGCCAATGAATTTATTGGCACTAAATCCCATTGCCACATCTATTGCCGCCCGTGCGGGTAATTTATCGAGTCGATCGACATTAAAAGTCTTGAGTACAGGATTAATCGTATTACCTGTTTCGCGATCGAAATTATAGCTGAGTTGATGGTAATGCTCGCGCACGTAACTCTCTAATTCTGCTGTCGGAATAACTGCGGCATAAACCGGACGTTGCCGCTGCTTGGAGGTATATTCAACATTAGTTAGAGTATCGCCCAGAGCGTTATTAAACTGTTGGCGAAGATAATCGACTCCAAATGAGAATACTGCGTGTTTACCATCTTCAGTAACGCCCATCCTCGCGCCAAACCGAGATCGTACTTCTGCTTGAATACCTCTAAGAAATGAAGGCACCGAACCCAGCTTATCGACATCGATTGCAGGTAACTCAGTGCTGACAAGATCGGCTTGAGCGAGCCAATCGCCAAGTTTCCGTAAATCCTGCCCGATGACTGGACGCACTACTCTAGCATCGCTTAACGCTTGCTGATAAGCATCTGGTTCGAGCGGCTTGCCAAATTTAGAGATAAAGCGGTCTAGTTTATCGACTTTTGAGCCTTTCTTTTGCTCTAGCTCGACTGGATCTACGACTAATACCTCATAACCGCGCCGATATTCCTCAACATAAGCAGGATGAGTATCGAGATAAGACTGATATGGAATCTTCTGTTTGTTCAGGTATTCTTTGATTTCACCAGCACCACTAACTGGCAGATCGATTTGGTAAAAATTCTTGAAATCGACTCCCTCATTTTTAATAACTGGTTGTACGATCTCAGTCATTAAAATTGAATTATTGCTCGATCGATTCAAAATCTGCGACCTGATCTTAGCGTTTTGAGTATCCGTCTCACTCGGCTCCCGTTGATAAATAGTTGGCTCGTATGATTTAGATTCCGCCCGAATCTTCCACACAGCAGCATTTGTAACTCTCTGAGGATCGGGAATATCTAGTCGATAGTGATGATTGGGTGAAATAGCCAAAATTTGCTCGTCACCAGTCAATTGGGCGGTAGTAACAGAACGAGCGGTGATATCCCCTAATTTGCATCGATTGCCATCGACATTTTGATATAGTTCGTATCCGATCGTTACTGGGTCTGTTTTAATTATTTGACGATCGATATTCTTAAATGCCACATAACCAGATAGAACTTTACTGTAATCGATTGGCTCTCCTGCTGCATCGCTATCCGGCATTACTCCAGTTAAATAATACTCTCGTCCGCTGTCTTCGAGAACTGCTGAGAATGATGGCTTCTGATTTGTGAGCGAGCGAGGGTTTACCCGAAATTCACTAAATTGTAGATTTCCAACTGCATCGTCACCGATGGAGCGATCGAATAGTTCGTTCGCTCCATCGCTAGTATAAACCACCGGACACTTTAATCCTTTGATATCGATTTGATAGGGTGTGCTAGTAACTTTCTCAAGTGTCAAGTCTTGGGAAATTTCTACAGACTTACCAGATGTTGTCAAATTAACCGCAAGAATGCGCTTGTTATTATTCAATTGGATCGACAAGTTGACAGTCTCTTTTTGCAAACGGCCTTCACCCAGTAATCCTGCTGGTAAAACAGAATACATCCCCGCCTTCGCTTTATCTGCAAAGTTACCAAACTGTCGATAAGCCTGACGATGTATGTTCGATGCAAATTCAATCTTATGACTGTTACCATCGGGTGCGGTCAGGTTTAAAACACCCTTGTCATCAACATTAAATTTGACTCGTTCCGTACCCAATGATTCGAGTAATTCGGCGGCACTTTTGTCGAGAACGAGCGATTCATCGGCGGCGACCTTAACTCGTTCGACCAAACTTTGCGGATATGCGGCTAACAGCAATGCTGGGTTAGCATTCCCAGTTACCTTCGCAATTGCAGCTAAACTCTCTGTTTGGCCGATTTCAGCTCGCTCGAATGCTTGATGCATTTTTACCACTGCGGCTTTACGTTCGCGTTGAATCGCTGCTTTCGCATCACCAACTTTCACAAAATCGATTAAACCTTTAGCTACTCCTGCTTGGAAATCTACAGCCTCAAATTCGATCGTCTCCTCTCCACACT
The DNA here is from genome assembly GCF_003003845.1 of Chamaesiphon polymorphus CCALA 037. Classification (GTDB taxonomy): domain Bacteria; phylum Cyanobacteriota; class Cyanobacteriia; order Cyanobacteriales; family Chamaesiphonaceae; genus Chamaesiphon; species Chamaesiphon polymorphus. Next base: position 12,958 of record NZ_PVWO01000013.1, read on the forward strand.
TTTGGACAAAAGCTTTGCACCACTCGCGATCTAACGAGCCGACATCATGTTGTGTCACAAATTGACCATTAATATTTCGCTCGATGTAAGTCGCAGTCCCATCGCGTAAATTTAATCTAAATTCACCAAATTCAGCATTTTTAAGTGCGTTGATACCGCCGATCTCTAAGTCGAAAATATCGATTTTCGTCCCTGCATATTTGATTTCAAGATAAGTTCGCTTCTGACCTGCTAATTTAGCGATGCGATTGTATTCTGCATATTTGTCGATTGCCTCCTGATCGTCATTGATATAAAAACCTGCAATTGCCAATGCTCGATCGGAAACAGGAATATCTTTAAATGCTCCAGTTAGGTTGGCATTAGTAGAAATAGTCTCGCGATTCTCGTTCCGAGAGGCTACGCCAACGAGCGGTTGATAATTTTGATTGCACGAATCTTGTAAAATCTCTGGCAAACTAAAGCCAGTCGGTCTGGGCTTGAAGTTGTTATTATAAGCAAGCGATTTAGATTTTCCAGATACTGAAGCGTATTTATCACGGCTAAAGTTAGTAGCAATTGCCGAACTCAATTCCACTTCGATCTGATTTGCCGACTTAAAAACATCAACAGCATCTTGATTGAGTTGACTCGTAATCACAATCGCCTCATCTAATACAGTTTGATACAATATCAATCGATCGATACTAGATAGTTCTGGATCGGCAGCTAAACGATTTAACTTAACTGACTCGCTATCTTTATATTCGATAAAGCTTTTCGTTGGCGGATCGAACCGTTCGCGAGTTTCGGTAAATTGAATTGGAAGGCTAGTATCGATAACCTGCTCGATCGACCGCGAGAGCTTTTGATACCGATCGATAACTTCTGCTAATTCGCCAGAGAGTTCGGGGTATTTTTTGATAAAATTTGGTAAATAAATTCGGTTGAAATCATCGATCGCAGTCAATAGCTTTTCGGGCAACTTGGTTTTGACCTTCCCATCGGGAGTGGTGAATTCCAACCGCTCGTAGTTATCGCGGAATCGAGCCAGGGACTTCTGAAAATCCATCATCTTGAATAAAGACCGATGGTATCCACTACTTTCATAAGCCGCAATCGTCCACTTCTCATCAAAAGAATCGCTAAAAACTTGAGCTGCATCTTTAATCGGACTGGGTAAAGCTACTGGATGAAACTCTCCATCTATTCCCATCCCAGTAAAGTTATCTTTAACTACTGCAAATAAAGCCCGATTTGTCTTCTCCAAATACTCGATTGCCAGTCGATCGATTAACTCCGCATCGCCACTATCGACCGCCAGATCGATCTCCGAACTGGATAAGTGTAGCCGTGCTTTCTGGCTATAAACTAAATTGACGTAAGGCGGACGAATGTGAACTGCCACCTCCGGTAAAGTCATCTCTGTCGGCAGATTTTTTGCCCGTTTTTCAAAGTTAGGTAGTTTGGCATCTGGATGTTCGTTTGCTTGCACTGCCGCATATAAATTTGGGACGATCGTGCGCGAAATGGCATTGCCAGTATCTCCGTCATAGTCCATCTGAGTGGCTTCCATTAACGTCTGAAATTCTGCTTTAAGGCGTTCGGCTGTGCCATATTCCTCGATCAGCGCATCGTAGGTGTCTGAGTCTTCTGTCTCGATTCGTTCGAGTGTCTGAATATTGACATACATGATATCGGGATCGGCTCCCAATTTTTGTAAACTTTCCCAAGCTTTCAGGTTATTTTTGAGCGTGACTAGCCCGTTGCGATTGACTACTGGAGAGCGAAAAAATACAAATTCTTCACCATCCTTGAGCCAAGGTACGGCAATCTCTCCATATCTGAGATCCCATGCCGGAAGAACCGTCGCATTGTCACCGTTCAATCGCCGAGTATCGGCAAATGAGAGATTGCGCCAGGATGCACTCAACCTGTCTCCCAACCAGTCTTTAACTTGGACGGAGTTAAGCAAATCGTACCGCCCCGTACTCAATGCCATATCCATCAAATTGATGGTGTTAAACTCGTCAGGCTGAGCTTCATTCTCCATGTAATAGTCATTTAATGCCCATGCAGCAGCCAATACTAGATTTTGACTGTGAGCGGCAAGAACTTGAGCTTCTGCTCGAACGACAGGCAATACGTCATGCGCTGCTTGAGGATAAATCGATAATACTTCACTAATCGCTGACTTAGTATTTTGGCTGTCGTTCTTGATGCCGAAGAATAATTCTTCCGGTCGATATTCATACATTCCAGGCACGGGCTTTTGCCCCTTGAAGCTATCGAGCGATAGAATCATGTCTGGAGCGTCGCCAGCCGGAAATAACTGAGGTAGATCGATCGTATTTAAGAATCCTTTGGCAAATGTGGTAGCTTTAGCACTTTTGACCCCCATCCGAAATTGGATTGCTTTACTTTTACCTGTTAGCTTCTTCAATAAATTTTTATCGATCGCCCCACAAGAATCATGAACGAATTGGCGTGAGATTTCAGCGGGAATATTAGCGTTACCACTGTCGTAACCGTTGGCAAAATCGACTACTGCAATCTTTAACGGACGATCCGCTTTGAGTGGTTCGCAACCACCTTTGAAGATGCTAGCGTAAGCTCCAGCTAAATAATCGATCGGCAGTACTTGCTTGAGTTTTTGGGCAGCTTCTGGCGAACCGTAGATGAGATCGTCGCGATCGACTAAAATTAGTTGCGTTCCGGCAGGAGCGTTACTAATAATCTCTGCTTGAGTTGTAAAGTCATCATTTTGGGCTAAATATAACAGCTCTCCAGGGATAAAGAAATCTAGTAATGTTTCACCAGGAATCTTGCGCTCGGCGGGTTGTTTGGTTTTCGGATCGATCCGAACTTTTTGAGCGAATAGGCTGTAACGAGTTAAATCTGTCATCGATTATCTCCTGGGGATAAAGCGAATTTCCACAGTCGAGCCAACTGCAATCTTGAGCTTATTGGCGATTCCAGCTTTGACTTCAACTACTCGATCGTATGGTTGATTGGTGCGATGTTCTAAACATCTTTGCTTGTCGCAAGCTTCGACACGATCGATATAAGCGACCCGATTACCATTGAGAAATAAGATATCCGTTGCAAACTTATTATCCTTGCCACTAAATGCTGTATCTGACGTGAAATCGCCAGCATATAACATTCCGCGATCGTCTGCCATATCCTTACTTTCTCGAAAGGTCAGCCCACGAGCGATATCCAGTTTCGTTCGCGCCACCTCTAAATCCACCGCTTTATCACCATTAATTAATTGTGCTTCAATCGGTAAAATAATCGGTGAATTTCCAGCAATTTCTTCTGTCTTAAAACCTTGCATCATAAAGGGAAAAACCAGGAAGAATATCCAGTAAAATTGACTGTATCCGGGCTTTTTTGGCTGCCGATCGATCTGCTGATTCATGGTTAATTACAGTTGAGTGAATATAGTGGTTCTTCTGGTAAGTCAAATGGATTGGGCAGATCCGAACTCGAAGCTTCGGTAAAAGCTTTAGCCCTATTCTCAATCGCCATAATCCCTTCAGGGTTACGGCTATAGAGCGTTCTGATGCGGGTTCTCGCGGCTAAAATATCTTCAGCCGATAGTTCTATCGCCTCCCCAGCTTCAAGGCGATAGAATTGGTAGGTGGCAGCTTCGATGGCCATTTGTGCGAGTTCGGCACCAGTACATTTTTCGGTACGCTCTAGGATGCTAAACCACTCCCGATCGGTCAATCTTCCGTGCCCTGTTTTATAAGCAGAATCAAACCGTGCCAAGTGCAATTGTAAAATTTCCTTGCGTTCGGCGGCTTTGGGAAAGTCAACATAAAAAGTGCGGTCGAAACGACCCGCACGAGTAAGTTCGGGAGGAAGATTTTCCAGTCTGTTTAATGTGGCAAGTACGAATGTTTGACTGGTCTTTTCATTCAGCCAAGTGAGAATTATACCCAGAAACTCACCAGCGTTTTCACCCATGAAAAATTTGTCGAACTCATCAAAGTAAGGCAGACATGGTTCGCAAGCATCGATACGTTTGAGCAACCGTTTAAATTTAGCTACGCCACCAGATTTAGCTACGTCTATACCGATATTAATTAGTGGAAATCCGAGTTTTTGAGCGCAAACCTTAGCAAAATAGGTTTTCCCCGCTCCAGGCACCCCCACCATCAACCAACCGCGAGGAATCGGAATATTATAAGCACGAGCTTCTGGTGCAAATGATTTCTGTACGCCGACTAATGCCTCTTTGACGATATCTAAGCCACCGATATCTTTGGTAGCGGTTTCGCCAATAAATTCTAGTCCGTAAGTAGCGAATAACTCGTACTTGTAATCCAATAACCGATCTGCTGCCGTGTCGAGATCCATCCCTAATTCAATTGGTTTTAACGCAATCCGAATTTCTTCTAAAGTTAAGCCAGACAAGATATTTAAAAATTTAGGATTGTCTGCTGGCAATTGTGCTGCCGCAATTAGATCCCGTACTTCTGCTGGCGTAGGCAAAGGAAAATCGTAACTGTAAATCGATTGGACGAACTGCTTGGGAATCTCGCCTGTTTCCAGAAACACGATCCGCCGCTCGTTGTCACGTTGAAGATGAAAAAACAGGTTGAGAATCGCCTGATGCGCTCGAACTTGTGAGGGTCGATCGAGCGAGGCGATCGCGGTAAATAAATCGATGTAGACTGAAATACCCGACTGTAAAGCTTGTGGAGCTAAGTGACGTAAGATCTCAAAGCCAAGATCGAGATCGTCCGCCCATTCATTTAAGATCCGATCGATCGAGTGCCATCCTGAAGCAATCGAACTCCAACATTGAATGGGTCGCTGCATTTGTTCGGCAACTACTTGCAATTTTAAGATACTGTTTTGTTGTTCGATCGCTCCAATCTCAATCCCTACTAGGGGACGATTGGCGAGGGTGGCGGCTAGACTCATCGGATATGTATGGTGGTTTTATGCTTCTTAATTCCCATCGTTGCTCGGTCTTTAGGCTGATTAAAATAACCTATTGTTGCAGCGATTCTTCCTCGGCAATTGCTAACTCTCGTTCGATTTCTACCAACTTGGTAGCCTCTGAGTCGTCATTCAACTGCGCTAGCAGACCCGTTTTCGCAAGAGCTTGGTTCTCGTTCTCATCCGGTAAATCGTTTAGATCGGCCAAGCTGAGAACTTTCTCTGCTCGAACCTGTGTGGCTGTGGATAATTCCTGTTTTTGAGTTTCGAGAACCTCATCAGCCGCTATTACCGTGGGAGTCTTAACTACTTCGCGAGTAGCGATATTTTTCAATTCGCCCACAGCCGAATTAACCTGGGCAAATCCTGCTTTAGCTTGCTTGGCAACCCCTGTCGCAAGTTCCACGTCACCCGCGTTGGCAGCTCCTCGCTCGCTCGATAGCAAGCGTTCCACTTCATCACCATCAGCTCGAATTTTAGCGATAATTTGCATTGAATTGGAGGTCTTGCCCCCAGTGGTTAACTCAGATAAAATCGTTCCTGTGGCAGATACTTTGCCATCTACGTCGATCGTTAACTTGCCGTTGTCATTGCTAATCGTGGTAGCTTTAGCATCTTTGACAAGCTGATAAGACTTATCGCCAAACTCGAAAGATTTTTGTCCCTCTGGCAGATTTTTGACTGCGTTTGCTAGATTACTTAATTGTGTTATTGGTTTAGATACCGACTTGGCTCTAGGAGTAAATTCACTGCCAAACTGTCCGTTAAAACCTAGTTCGGCAGAATCGAGTACATCGTCGATCGACTCGATATTAACATCGTGAACGGTAACTTCCCCGTCTTCATTGGCAATGAACGTAAATGGCTCCGCTCCAGCTCTAGTAACTGTGTATTTTGTACTATTGCCAAGATCTGCTGTGGCTCGGATCGTTACCTGGTTCTTCCCGTTGCCGATGACAAAGTTGTTTTTGTCGGTTTTGCCGATCTCGTGCAACCGCACTAGTTGCTCCAGCCGCTGCCGATTATTGGCTAGGGGATCGTTAACGCTCTCTGTATTAGATTGCGCTACGTTTGTCTGGGCTGATTCTAAAACTACCGCAGTTGGCAGCTCTCCAATTAAATCGCCATTAACGACCTCGGATTGCTGTTGGGCGAGGATGCGGCCTGTTAGCGATTCGCTGGTGATCTTTGTCAAATTGGGATTTAATACCGCAGGGATGGTATCGCGATTGATGGCGGCTTCAATTACCGCCGAATCCATGTGTTCGGCAATGGCATTCATCTCGACCTTGCCGTCTTTAACTTCTAATAATTTCACTCCCTCTGAGGCAATAGTGACGTTATAGAAATCATGAGGAGCGTTTTCTCCTTCAGGAGTCTTGAGTAAATCGATTAGTTTCTTGGCTTGTTCTGCACTACTACCTCGAACTTCTTCTTTAATATTTACTTTGCCCTTAGACCGATCGAACATAAATCGCTTAATCGATCCCAATGTATCGCTTAATCTAGATTTGAAGTCCTTGAAAGAATCCTTGCTCTTCGCTAAAACAAATTGCTTGGATAACTTGATAATCTCAATGGTTAGTTGCACTGACTTCGTAGGCAGTTCGATTAAGTCCTTGCCAGCTCGATCTAAATCTTTGGTCTTCTGCTTTAGTTTTGCTGCTATATCTGCTGATGTTTGTTCCTCTTTATTAGATTCTTTTGATAACAATAGTGCCGCTGCCGCCCCGACGATATTCCCCCCAATCTTGCCGATACCTTCGGCGAAATCTTCAACAGGTTTAGAAATCTCCTTAGCTGTCATGCCTTGAAATGCTGATTCTGCTTTAGCCTGAATTCCGTCCATGATTTTTCTCTATATTTAGATATTTAATTTGAGCTGCTAGAATTGTTATCTATGCTTCAAGTGACAGTAATTCATATACCGGATAATTAACTCCTGCTGGCTCGCTCGATCTTCCGACGAGTTCTGCATACATTGCTGGTGTGTAGTTTACAAGGAAAAGATTTCGTTCGGGGATGTCGATCGTACCATCATCATCCACTGTATAGGGCACTAGGTCGTCAGGATGCTGGCGGATGTACTCGACAGCTTCTGGCTCTATGCGTAAAAATTCTCCTGATTGCTCCATTACGCCAACGATCTCATCTACATCGATCCAGAAAGGAGTAGTGTTTACATAATCACTGCCGCAAAAAGCAAACGTACATGGAGTCATATTGCGGAAAATAATCTTCTCTAGTTCGAGGGAATTAACCTCAACTAGTTCGCCGTCGATGTATGTGAGGATGTATCTAAAGTCCCGATCTAAAGAAGTTTTATAAACTGTTTTGCTTACACCGCGTACTCGCTCCGAGACGATCGAGTATTCATCGAAAATCTCAACTTTGTGAAAGTCTAAGTTGTGAAATGGCTTATTTGTGGCAATACTTAGCTCCATTAATTCCCGAATCCGTGGAATGTTGACAGTACTGGAGTCGCAAAAAACAAACCGCTCGATGTAATTAATATCTAATGTGGGAAATCTGAGCGTGTCTAGTTTGGGGTACTTAGTTTTTAAAGTCATAATTGGCTCCAAAATAATATAAATAACGTTCGTTCGATTATAAGGTAGAAACTAGAGGTTTCTCAGTATCTGTCTCCCCATCATAAGTTTCATCATCTGTATCTGTCTCTACGTCATCTGTCTCTACCTCTGGCTCGATAATTGGATTCGAGCAATAGATCGGATGAGAAAGATCGGGGGATTTAATAAACTTAATTCCGTGACTCTCTAACAGCAACAAAAGTCGGTCGATATCGTCTTTTGCTTTGTACGCATCAAACTTCGCCCCACCTTCCTTGGACTTTGTAGACCATTCTGAATAGATGAGAATATCATCGTTTTTGAAGACCTTAGATTCTTCAGCCAGTTGATATGGCGAAGGGTTGTCGTGGGCATCGGGATAAAGTACTACATTAACCAGCGTAGTTAATTTGGCTAACAATTTACCCTGTGGCGGTTCGGGGAAAAGGCGTTCGACGATTGCCCTGCGCTCGGTCATAATTTCGGCGTATTCGGCATTACTCAATTGCCGTTTGCTCGACTGAATTTTAGATAATAGCTTGTCCCAATGTCCGACCGATCGCTTACTATTTTCGATATCTACTTGAGAGACTTTAATGTCGTGTAAAATTGGAATATATGCCTCCTTTTTATTGCTATAGCCAGGGGATATCGTTACAGCTTTACCTTGTGGTAATTTCAAAAATTCCTCTGGAGTCATTAATGGCACTTGCGTCCGTTGCTCCGATCTCGATACCGTGGCGTTACCTTGTCCGCTCCCGCTGTTGATGCTCTTAGTCCAATAAACTATCTCTTTCTCCCCTAAATACTCTGAGTATTCCTTTGCGCTACCTACATCCTGCGGATTTAGGTAATGCTTGGTGGCGCAATTACTCATCATCGTATTCGCCCGATCCTCACCATAGGTTTCGTTAAGTTGGCTTTTATTTTGGAGGCCGAGCAATCCGACGAATCCCGCCGATCGTGATTCAGCCAACCAATTAGCCAATTTAGGTAATCTCAGCGACGGAATTTCGTCGAACGAGCAAATTACTGGAGTTATTCGGTGACGCGAGTGAGCGACATTACGGGAGATTAATACGTCGAGAACCGTTGCGAGAATCGGTGTGAGAATCGCCCGATAGTCTTGGTTTAGCCCGACAACTACGAGTGTTTTTCCTTCAATGTCAGGATTGAAGTCGCTCTTACCACATAGAGCAGAAACGAAATCTCGCTCGATGAACTTCTGGAAGACCTTAGCTGCGTTACCGATGATGCCACCCTCAGTAACATTTGTCTCCTTTTTGCCACCACCAATACCGATTAGCTGACTGAAAGCTTTGTCATTCCAGACATTTAGGCGTTTGCTGGCAAACTTGAGCCGACTGCTGAGGTTCGGTAACGCGATGATGGCCGCAGCCGTCATCAGATCGCCAAGTTCTGGTCTGTTCTCTTGTTCTGCCACCCATTTAGCTGCTAAGAATAAACCTTTAACCAGCGTCACCCCCGCGTCCGTGAAGAACTCATTTCCACCAGCATTTTTATCGCTACCCTTGAGATTTTCGAGCATTACTTCTGCCATATTTCCGGCAGCAACTCCATGACCGGAATCATCGATAAAATCGAGTAAGTTGATGGTGCAAGATTCGAGGAAACTCGGCGCGAAAATCTGGATGTTGTAGCCATGCTCTTTGGCATAGCCGACAATCTCCTTAGACTGTTCGTAATATTTAAAATCGTAGAGAACGATCGACAGTCCTTGATCGATTGCCGAACGCAGGTAAGGGTTGAGTACTCCATAAGATTTCCCCGTACCAGCCGCCCCAAATACCGCAGTCCCAGCTTGACAATCGGGGAAATATACGGTGGAATCGCGTTGGAGTAAGTTAGGAAACTTTGGTAAGTTTTTATGGCTTTGGCGAATCTTCTGGGCGATCTCGGCATCGCCCAATCCCTGTTGTTTTAGGGTTCGTTTGATGCCACCAATCGTCGCGCGATAGTGAGTCAATTGAGATCTTTGTGGTTGATTGATATACAGGCAAGTTTTGCCAACCTTAGACCTCCTGTTAGCCACCTGTAGGCGACCCTTAATTTGAGAGTTTTTGCGCTCTTTAGCTCCACCCCAGTAAGCTTTACCCAGCTTGCCCTGCGGTTTCTTACTGCATAGTGCGGCAACGAGCAAAATTAACCCACAAGCCGAAATTAACCCCAATGGCGAAACAATAAAGCTCTTGGCTTGGACGATGGTTGGTAACTGCTGAGGTATTGGCTGATGGCTAACTGACTGCGGGTGCTGAAATTTCGTCATTATGGTACCTTCACTTGGCGGTAAATAGAAGAGCCAACCACCGGAATGGCAATGCCGCGATTGCGTTCGGAAATAGTCAAGTACAGGGGTATGGGAATAAAATAGGGAGAGCAACCAGCCAGCCAAGAGCATACCCGCGTATTCATGTGAATCAATGCCGTACCTTTTTTGGCATTAACGTTCGTCAGGATGAATTTCACGCCCCCAGAGCCGATATCGACAACGATTCCAGCAGGTTCGCGTCCGCCATTCATTAGAGCCAATAGCCCGCTGCCGCCAGGAACTGATTGACTATCTCCTGAAATCATCCGCGCTCCATTGAGATAGGGCATCCCTAACACCGCTCGAAACTCACCATAATCGCATTTGGTAATGCACTTATGCGCTCCGTTATCAGAAATCACCATGTGTTGGATATTCCGCTCGTTCGTCCGCACCAAATCTAACCGAATCGCCGCCACCCCAACTGGATATGAAAACCCAGGCATTCTAGAGATAAGTACCTCGCTCAATCCAGGGATCGTATTTGCTGTTAAATTAGAAATCCCAGGAAACTGGTTGAACTGAGTGTTTTGAATTTGGGGAAATTGGGCGATACTCGTTTTGCGTAAGTCAGCAACACTTCCTAGAGTTGCATTGGGGTTTTTAGCCGCTAAATTGCCCACTGTCGTCCGCGAACCATCGGCAGCCGTGACAGGCATTTGTGCCATCCCTGGAGTTGCCGCAATATCGCCAACTTTTAAGCGACTCAACCACGGGGTCGCTGTAGCCAAACTGCTATTGGAGTCAACCCGCGTACCATTTTTAGCCGCAATCTGAGCTGGAGTCAATTTGCCTGCTGCAAAAGTAGTATTCCACACAGACATTGGAACACAAGCTGCTGGAGCTACCCCAGCGGGACAATTAATTGAAGTTACCCCGCCCATCGAGCTTTGAGCTTGAGATGGGACATTAACCCTCACTGAATTAGGATAGGCTGGCATCGCACCAATGGTCGAGTTGCCGAGTGTTTCTTGAATAGTTTGGGCATGTACGGGATGAATATTTAATCCCAAACAAACACCCACAATTGGTAAAATTGAATGTCGAAATTTGAATCTTGCCATGATAAGTTACTCCAATTATTCTCAAGCTGAATGAGCTTAGTTCAGGAAATTGCTCCAGTTATTCCAAAACTGAGTGGGATTCATTAAGAAAAATGCTAACCCAGTAGCATAAAAAGCCAAGAATGTAAGCTTGCAAAACCGATTGAATTGACGAGAGTGATAGAAATCTAAGGTAGACTTAACGAAGCGATCGAGACTTTCCATGATAATTTATGCTTGTAATAAAGCTATTGCGAATGTAATGAAGAAAATTAAGAACCAAGCAGAATTAATTTAGATACTAAATTCAAATCGATGCGATGCTTGGTTGCAGCATTAAGTAGCGGCATTCCTCCATGCACGTCAAGAATAAATCGATCGATTGGATTGTTGCCCCGTCTATCGTAGTTGGGAACTTCATTCCGATTGACAGCAACTTTCAAACCTTTGAATAGCTTAGAACTTAAAGCATTTAACCGCAGAGAATTCTCTTTCTGGCGCAAATCCTCGGCATTTTTGACGGCAATCGGATCGTAATATCGCGGAGGAGGAGCAGCTTTGATAAAGTTAATTTGAGCGATCGCTTCGTCTCCAGGTCTGCCTTGACGCAAACTAAAAAGGTACGTTCGGCGGTTATTCGCTCGATCTCTAGTCCTAATCGTCAGTACTGATTGAGTTGCAATCGAGTTCACTTTGGTTACTCCAGGTAATTGAAGTTTGTCAATTAGAGTTAAATGCACTAAATTTGCTGGATCTTGACAACCTTCTTGTACTGCAAGACAACCTTCCGCCTTGATGCCAACAAAGGAGCGATTGTCGGCAATCATTGTTTGAATGTATTCTCCAGCTCCTTCAAAGTTAAGGTTAACGCCCACTCCAGGGATGATATTTACAACCAACACGCCATTCATCGGCGTGGATACTTCCCGAACGATCGGCTGATTAGCAAGACTAGGAGATCCCGCAACAAGAGTCGAAATTAACACTAATGGCAATCCTAAATATTTTTTCAACATTCCTCTTACCTCACTGCAAACGGCTTAACCGCAACGATCGTCATTTTGTATCCCATTGGCAGATACCAGAGTCTGGACGCACTCTCCAACCGCCTAATCTCGGTTTCATTACGTTTCGACCAAGCCTCAAGAATCGGTGTCGCACCGCCATCTAAAATTCCACCTACAATATTGGGATTGCTAGTACTACTAACAACAGCCGTGCCATTAGTCGAAACTTGAACCGATGAATTAGGTTGAGTTAGAACTCTTCCCAGCCCAGAAGCTGCCCCTGCTAAAAACGTCTGCAAATCTCGCCGACCGATTTCGCCCTGGTCGAACTGCTTGTATTGAGCGATGACGGGACTATTATCGGTGCCACTGAGAATTAAACTCCCCGCATCAATGGGAATATTTTCACCATTAACGATGGCGATGGCTGAGGAGATTCGCATCAGTCCATTTGATGCCACGGTGACAGTCGCAATAATTCTCGTGCCATCGGGAATAGGCACATCCCCATTGGTATCGGCAAAACCCTGTTCTAGTTGCAATAAAATTTCTTGTCCGGCTTCACCAGGAATGATTTGCATCGGGGAAATCAGCGATACAATCCTGTTCTGACCTGGGATAACGATCGCCTGCGCCACCGTAAAAGTTTTATTGTCTTTGTAATTATCTTTCTCTCCAGAATATTGAGAAATTGCCCGATCGACAGGTTGATAGTCTGGCTCGATCCCAGGCTGGGGAATAGCTTCTGAATACGACCTCGGATCGATCGACGCTATATAGTTAGCTGCTGCATTCTTAATCGTGCTAGCTTGTGGCACGAGTTGCCGCACGGGTTGCATCGATGGCTGGCCGAGTGGCAGGATTTGTTGTGGATATAACTGCCCAGCAGGTTGTACTAACGGTTGCAGAGACGATCTACCAACTGGTACATAAGATGATTGTCCATTCGATCGCACGACTGGTTGTTGGTAAATCTGCGAGGTGACAGGTTGTGTAACTGGCTGTGGAATGGGTTGAGCGATAGTTTGTGGTTGCATCGGTTGTCCGATGGGTTGCACGACAGATTTTTGGACGGATTCTGGCGTAGTCTGTGTGACGGTTTTCGATACTGTCTTCTCGCCATAAATTCCAATAGCGTTATCGGTAGCCTCTTGCCAGGATACTGGCTGTTTAGGAACGATCGCCTCAGTCGCAGGAGCGGGCTGGGGTTTAACGATTGCCACTTTAGCTTGCGAGCTAGGTTGAGGCGTAGTTTTGGCTACAGGCTGAGGTTTAAACGCGATCGGCTGAGGCTTGGCGACAACCACTAGAGGTTTCGCCTTTGGCTCGCTGGCAACTCGCGGCTGAGGAGCTGGAGTAATCGCAGGTGCGACAGCAACAGGCTTGGTGACTGGAGCGATTGGCGGTTCTACGTTTGTTGGTGGAGCAGATCTACTACTAGTAACGGGCGTAACCGCAGGAGCTGGTGTAACTGGGGTAGCCTGTGGATTAGGAGTTGCTGCGGTGGCTTTGGCATCTGCGGCGGCTTTGGCGAGCCGCTCGGCTTCTTGAGCTTTAGCTGCATCTTCAAGCCCCCGCGTCTGATCTTGCATTGCTAACTTGTTCTGCATGGTGGCAAAACGCGGATCGGGTGCAAACTCGGCTTTCGGAGCTGTTGGTTCGTTAGTCGGGGTCGCAGCTACTGTCGGACTGTTCTGCCCACTATTTCCGAACATCATATATCCGAGTCCACCGATGGGAACTGCCGACAATCCCAAGATTAGAAGAGATTTAACACCCCCTTGCTTGTGAAGGGGAATTGTAGTGCGCTGTTCCTCAATGTCACCACCTTCAGCATCGGCAGGAAGATCGTGCGGATGTTCGATCGTACCGGAAAGATCTGAATCGGTACCAACTAATTCGCTAAAAAATTCATTGTCTAAGGGAGGATTTTCTGAGTTGAATTTTGCTTGCATGACTATTTTTGAGGAGTTGTAGGAGTAACATTGGTAGCAGGAGCCGGAGCAGATACTGTTGGGGGCTTGATATCGTCTGCTTGGTATGCCTCGACTGCGTAGATCTGTAGTCCAGGGGCTTGAGCCATTGCCACCACTTGAGCTAAATCTCCAGGAGTAGTAGTTTGAGCCAAAGTCGCTGGGTAAATTGCCTTGACATAGACGATTTTATTGAATGGAATCGTTTTCTCTGGTACGTTTGCTGCCGACCGTAAAATTAGATTTGCCACAACTTTAACTTTCCAAAGTCGTTCGTCATTGTTGCCTTTGACTTCGATCGGATCTTGCAAGTCCAAAATTGAGATCGTCACTTCCGACTGACCTTGCAAAACGCCTAACTTGGTAAGCAATGGGGAGATCGTCTCGCCTAAAAATTCTTCCCTAAACTTGTCTGATAAAGCGAAACTTCCCGCCCAAACAGTAGTTGGTACTAAAGCTTTGGCTGATTTAGATTCGATTGGAGCACCAGGATCGATCTTGGGTCGGCGCATATCCTCTGTAGTCGCGGGTGGTAAATATCTACTCCAAGTAAATAACTTGGTTAACGTCATCGCCGTGAAATCTTTAATCAACTGAGGCGATCGATTTTTAGATTCAAATGCTGTAACTTGAATCGTTTTACCGTTGATGGTTTGTACCATCGTTGGTAACGGACGATTGGCAATATTATTTGTGCTAAAGGCGTTGATTATCAACAAGAGTGTATTGAAAATTGATAATCCGCAAGTAACTAAAACAAATAGTGCAAAATGATTGTTTTCCGTTGCCTGAGAATGCGGTCGGATCTTAGTTAAAGATTTAAGTTCGTGAAATGAGTCAGACATGAATTTAGATAGTTATTTAGTAATTAAAGTAATTTGAGAGTTTATTTTTTACCAAAAAGTGCCTTAGCTTTACCCCCAACAGATCCAACTTTACCCCCAATGGCTTTAGCTATTTTCGCGCCGTCACTCGTACCCCCAGCTTTAGCTGCAATCCCTGCTTTAACTGCTTTCCCAATACCCCCTGCTGCACCCCCCGCTGCCGATCCTGCGGCACTAATTGGAGCTGTCGCCAATCCTTCAGCAACGGCAATCATCGAGCCTTTGGCAAAGATAAAGGTGATGAATGGTGCAAATATCGCAGATAGCATGGCAAGTACGTAACCCAATCCCCCCAACCTGCCTGCAACAGTGGCAATTAACGCTAACACGATGGCAAAACAAATCTTGGCATTGCATAGTGCCCAAAACTGTGAAAACCAATCCACCATAGCTTTTTCATCAGCGACTCCCATTGCTAAAGCTAGGGGTAATAAATAAAATGATAAAATCGCCGCAAGTTCGAGTCCCCAGTAAAACATGATCGTGATGCACTTGAGCACCAGCGAAATTAGTTCGTCTCCCATTTTTGCAAAAGCCGCTCCAGGGTCGGAGATACCACTCGCAACGGCGGACGCAGTATTTATCAGACCATCTAGTACGTTACCGCCAGCGTTATTGCCATTAACTCCAGCCCCACTTGCCGCAGCTTGCTGCTGGGCGATTTGAGATACCATTGCTTGTGAATATTGAATGATTGCCGGATCTGTAACATTAGCATCGTTGATAGTTTGTGCTAGTGTAGCTGCCGCAGTTGCCGCACAAGTAAGTTGAGCTGACTGACCACCCGAAGCATTTGTTGTATTGGGCTTGAGCCGACAGAGATTGAGAGATGCTAAAAATTGCTTGACGGCTGATTGTCCGATTGCAGAATTACTATTTGGATCGAGTGGTGCATTCGTAATCCCCGCCGCTTGTGATGCGGCAGAATCTGCCTGCATGTCCGCACCCACATTTTCAATAATGGTGATGCCAAAGCCCTGCGTCAAACCTCTGAGGGCATAAGTCGCTTTTTTAGCTGGGGCACCACTTTGAGATAGTAAAATGATGAATAATAAAGGCATCATTAACTTCTGAATAACTTGCCAAGGTTGCATTTCGGCGTTTAATGAGTACTCCTCATAAAGCTTGTAGCATCGCCAAGCTAGAAAAATAAATGCCAAACCGATACTAAATCCAGCAATTCGACCAAAGACACCGCTACTGTTATAAAGAACTGCCCACATCGCGTTGGTAGAATCAGCCGCATCCTTCGCTGCATTTGCTGCTGCTGTTGCAATACCACCATTTGCAGCACTTGAAGGAGGACTTGCAGCCGCAACAAAATATAGATTAGGAGTGATGAGTGAAGTTAAATTCATTTTTGAATATTGTTAAAATTTTAAATATGAGTGAAGCAGAAATCCCAATTATTTCTGCTTCACTCTTCTAGATTATGGTTGTCGCTTCACCCTGGAAATTCCGCCGATATAAGCATCAAGATAAACATTGCGTTTTCCATAAGCGATGCTAGCATCTGCTTCGCCAAGTGCAATTTTTCGTTGAAGATCTTGACTCTCAGATGTTTGTTGTAATAACTGCGCTTGAACGACACCTTGCTTACTAGCTGTGTCCAAGATCGAATCATTTTGATGAACGATACCTGTCGCCACAGACTTCAAATTTTGAATTGCAGTTAAGGAATCATCTTCAGAAGTCTGTGCGAGATTATCTGAATTTTTAACTACATTGTTAGAGTCAGATAGCTTATTGATAGTATCGTTTGTTGCGTCCTTGCCGAGGAAAGTACCCGCTACGATCGTGCCGTTTTCAGTAGTAGGATTAGAACCACTCGAAAGTGAAACATTCGGCGAATTATTAACATCCACAGCAATTTGAGCAGCTCGTCGAGCCTCAGCCGCCTTGTTGTTTGCGTCTACTAAAGCTGCGACATTAGATGAACTCGCTGGTGAAACAATCTGGCGTTCTGCTGCTGTAGTAGATGCTGGCGGCGCGGTTGAAGCTGTGCCTCCGAACAACCCAGCCAAACCAGGAAACGCGGTCTGAAACCATGTTGTTGCTTTCTTAACCGCCCAATCGGTAGCTGCTTGTTTTGCGGAATCCGTATACTGTTTTGCAGTTGCTTCAGCCGATGCCTGTAAGGTTGAAGTAATATTCCCAAACGATGCAAATGTAGTTTGGGGATTTGCCGCACAACTGGCAGGGTTGGCAACACACGGAGCCAAAGGATTGGCAAAGACGATCGGGGTGTAGCCAGCGGATGGTGTAACGGTAAAACTTGTTGAAGTAAAAGCATTGGGATTGCTGGAACTGACTGCAAGTGACGGTAATGCTGGCAGTGCTATTCCCGTTCCAACTTGGATAATATTCCCGTTTGCGCCGACAGTGTAAGAATTTCCATTCGCTCCAGTTAAGGTTGCCCCGCTCGGTAAAATTGGAGTCATACCGACAGTGGGACTAGCACCAATAGAGCCATCGATCGTTCCTCGAATGGGAGAATAACCGTTAGCATTAGTGCCATTAGCACCAATAGAGCCATCGATCGCATTAGGATAGTTAGAGTAACCTATAGTAGTACCATTAGCACCAACAGAGCCATCAATAGCCGTAGTTGCGGGAAGCCCTGTTAGCGGATCGATCGGAGCTAGCGTACCCCCAAGAGTAGCTGCCTGAGCGTGAGATGTCGATGCTAAGATCGCCCCCGCAATTGAAATCGCACTGAGAAACTTTAATTTCATAGAAATTGTTAGGTTGGTAATAATTCTGTAGCGTATCGATGCAGCCCTAAAATGGGGTTCTCAGCCGCAGCCATTAACTCTTGTCGTCGTTTAACTTCAAGCGTATTGTTAACGACTGCTGCCAAGCTACCCGCGCTGGCATAAGCGCGGACGCGAGTGTAACTGCGTCCGTCGAGTAACAGCCAGTTCGAGTATCCCAATGCTTTGTTAGGCTTGAATGAATCAGTCATTGTGGGGGCAAGAATTTCTTCGGGAATGAAGAGAATGTCCCGAAATGCTTCCCTGACCTCCGGCTGAATCCGCCCAACTAATTTAATGTTGCAGTTACCTAAAATTCGATCGCCATCCGCACAACTTGCGATCGAACCTGGTTCTTGAGCTGCGAGAATTACGCTGATTCCTGATTTACCGCCGTTGGCACAAAGCTTGCCAACTTGATTTGCCAGTGCTGGGAATTGAAGTAAAATCGCGGCTTCATCCACAATCAATACAGACTTAACGTTGCTAAAAGCTCGTCGCAACACTGCCCCGAACATACACATCGATAGGATTGCCGCATCCTCAGCGTTATTTACCCCACGCATCGCCATCACAAATAACTTGCTGTCGGCTGAAAATGTTGAGGGACGCGACAAAGCTTTACCCACCCGACTAGTCAGCCAGTAACGTAATTTTGTCACGACAAAATTTAGAGCCTCGATCTGTTCTGGCGACTGTTTGAGGGCGATTCGTTCGGGGGAGCAAAACTCGACAAAATGCTTGAGAGTTGGATACTTAGACCATTCTGGCGATCCGAGTCCAGCAATCCGCGCTGCTTTGATAGCCTGTTTAATTTCATAATCTTTATAAAATTTCGCCATCACTAACGCCAAGATCGATCTCACGATATCGCCATTAACGCTGGTATTTTGAGCTGTGGTTCCCATCACCATTGAATAGAGAATTTCGAGTAAGAAGTCTTCATAGTCTAAGTGGCGACTATCCTGCTGTTCCTGAGATAGATGGTTGATATTTGGTAACTCAAACAGATTACATGCTTCCTTACCCACATCGAAGTAGGCTTCCCCTAGCAGCATGGTGTAATCCTTGAACGTGCTAGCATCCTCAGTGGGTGGGTAATCGACGATCGATACGGGCACATCGTTAAGCAAGAAGTCATTGACCATGCTAGTCATAACAACTGATTTACCCGATCGCTGAGTGGCCAACAACAGCATGTGGTGTTGGCTGTTAATCATGTCGAGAGCGATCGGTACGCCACCATCGTGAGAGATAAATTCAAATCCCGATTTATCGACAGTCGATACTTGCGATAACGGAATCGTCCCCAGGACGTATTCGCTAAAAATCCTACCCAGACGGTTATAGGGAAATTTGAGCAGCGGAGTCCAGCAAACTGGAAATGTCTGCGCCCAAGTCTTCCAGGTATAGGTGGTTTCGCGATTGAGGTTCGCAGGATAGAGAAATAAGCTTTCTAAATAGTTACAGGCACGCTCTAACTTGTCTAATGAGTCGCGGTGAATTAAGAAGACTGTCGAACAAGATAGCGCGACATCGCCTCGGTGTAAGGTCGCACGAGCATCGATTGCTTCTTGGAGATCGATCGTTGCCGCTACCCCGACATCGCCATCTTCAGCAGCTTTACCCGCACGGAAGATTTGCTCTTTGGTGACATCTTTAAGCTGAGAGCGAACGAGCGTTTGATCGACTTTGGATAACTGCGTGATAATTTCAACGTCATTCACTAAATCCTGACTGAGCTTAGACCAAAAGTAATTCAAACAATCCCTTTCGTCCTCCCATCCGTCGGGACGATCCAACATTGCCATGACTGCGGTAAATCTTTTCTTGACGTGTACCCAACGGTAATCAGCCGTTGGTAAAGATTCCTCACTATTGATGAGTAATGACAGAGCATGAATATCTGAAGTAATTTCCTCTTTAATCGACTCACGATCGAAAATCAATTTCTGGGGGACGGGAATACATGGCTTGGTATTGAATCTGTCCCATAAATCCACCCATAGTTCTTGTGCTTGTAAAGGTCTGACGCTTAAACCCATCTTATTGATAAAAATCTGTTCCCAGAGCAAGAAGGCATTAAAACTGGCTTCGAGAAACGCAAAAAACTCTTGAGACTTCTTAATCTTCTCTGCCCCAGAGAAACTACCGAGATTTTTCAGTAACCCCTTAGTGATTTTCTCTACCCGATCGTCTTTAACATCAGCGTCGGGATCGTAAGTAAATGTCGCAAATACCCGCAAACTCTTCTGCTTCCGCAACCCCTTCACGCTCAGAACTTCTAGCCGCTTGAGTTCGGTCGTGGCAATATACTTGAGGATTGGATTGGTAGTATTACTCCCTTCCCGCTCAAAGAGTATAGAAAGAGGTACAATTACTAAATAAGGGGGAAAAGATGAATGAATCTGAGCC
>NZ_PVWO01000230.1 GCF_003003845.1 Chamaesiphon polymorphus CCALA 037
GGGTAGATGAGTGGATGGCTACAGTTAAGCCTTTAGCCCTATTTACTTTCCCCTTTACCCCTTCCCCTTTCCCCTCTATCCTTCTGCCTTCTGCCCTAATTCCTGCTTAATTCGATCGACGATCGAGTGTTCATCAATGGTAGCAAGAATTCGAGCGATGACGGATTTAGGGCTATCCTCACCCCATGAAGCACCATTTGCTAGGTAAGTTTTGGTAACTTGTCCGATGGCATAAGTGGAAACACCTGCAATCCCAGCCTGTGTCAGGGCGATAGCGGTGTATGGCGCGATTGTCATGCCGCCTGTAGCGGGGGCAAAAATGCCCATTAAGCCCTTGATACCGCTCAATCCCAATTTGGCGATCGATCCACTAATTGTAATGCCGCCCATGCCCAGAGCAATGCTCTGAAGGAGTTTCATCGCACCCGAGCGAGTCATGGAGATCCCGTAAAATCTAGATAATCGGATAATCATCGCGATATCGATAGCCGCACCACCAATGATATCCGCCGCGATAATTGGATTGATGGCAACCGCGATCGCTTTAGTCATCACCGATTGCCAGATAATATCATTGGCTGCTTCGTCGCGACTATCCATCTTGCGATCGATGACTTGTTTTTGGATGCGATCGGCAGCTAACATGGCATTGAGTGCGGCAAGCGATTTACCCTCGCGTTGAAGAATCTCGACAATTCGCCACTTCAATTCGGCAATTTGCGGGGTACCAGGATGATAGCTAACGCCCATACTACCATCGGTTCGCGGTTCAGCACGGATGGCTTGTGGCGCGGCGGCTACCATCATAATCTCACTGGGACTAATAATTTCTCGTACTCGTTCGTCGCGGATTTTGGCATAGATTGCTAGTTTATCGCGATCGGGAAAAAGATCGACTTTGTTAAATACTAACAACATCGGCTTGCCAGCATTTCTGAGCTGCGACAGCGTTTTTAGTTCCAATTCGGTAATATCGCCAGCAATAATAAATAAAATTAAATCTACTTGTCTGGCGATTTCATAAGCGAGTAGTTGTCGCTCGTTACCATCCACTTCATCGATACCGGGAGTATCGATAAATTCGATCGCTTCTTGGAGCGTCGCTGGCGTATCTTTATCTAAATCGAATTCATCTTGCCAATTATCGATTTCCCAGACTACCTGTTGGCGTTCCTTAGTAACACCATGCAAAACACCAGCCTCAAAAACTGATTGTCCGATTAAAGCATTTAATAGCGAAGATTTACCTCTCCCCACCATCCCAAATGCCGCTACTTGAAACACCGCACGATCGAGTTTGCGCAGCATATCGCTTAATTCGGCAATTTCTGCCTCCAATCCAAATCTTTCCCGCTGGCTCAGATCTAGCTCTACCAAAATTCGCCGCAAAGTATCCTGAGCTTGTTGGTAATTTCGCTCTGCCTGGATTGTATTAAACCCTGCGATCGTATCTGTTAGATTTACAGAATCTTCTGGAAACTGATTCATCATTTAACTTTAAACTATAAATAAGCGGATTTTCAATCCCTTCCGTTAAACCAAATCCCTAAAGCCTAAAGCCTAACTTACTATTCTGATTTACGATCGCGAGACATCAGTGCAACGATCGCTTCTGGTGCGGTAATCTGACCTTGTAATAATCGATCGACTAATACGGTAATCGGCATATAAATTTGATTGCTATCGGCAATCTGAATTAATACTTTAGTCGTATTCACTCCTTCTGCTGTTCCTTTTAGGTTCGCTAAAACTTCACTGAGAGTTTGACCTTGGGCTAAACCATAACCAACCTGATAATTACGACTCAAAGGACTATTGCACGTCGTCAATAGATCGCCTAAACCCGATAGCCCATAAAATGTTTCGGGTTTACCACCCCAATATTGACCGATCCGAATAATCTCTGCCAGTCCGCGCGTTAATAGTGCAGATTTGGCATTATCACCTAATTTCAAACCATCGCAAGTTCCCGCCGCGATCGCGATGACGTTTTTAATCGTACCGCCTAGTTCTACGCCGATCGGATCGTCATTGGTATAAACTCGAAATTTAGGTGAAGAAAATATTGTTTGAATCGTGTTGGCAGCATCGACATCGTGACTGGCGACGACTGTAGCCGCAGGCAATCCTTGCTGAATTTCTAGAGACAAATTTGGCCCCGATAAGACCACGATCGGATTATTTGGAAAAGCTTGATGCCAGAGTTGTGCGGGTGTCAAATTAGTGCGAGCATCTAACCCTTTAGTCGCAGTGACGATAATTTGATTTGGCTCGATCGCGCCGTGCAATCGATCGATAATCGCAGGTACTCCGGACATCGAAACTGCCGAAATAATCGCCACGCGATCGGTTATCATCTCACTTAATACTCGTCCGCAACTCCGCGACCAAATTGTCGGTTCGCAACCATTAATTTGCGTTAATTTACTTAAGGCATCACCCCATGCACCTGCACCGATAATTATAATTCGATCGTTCATAGATTTGCGGTTTACTCAATTACTGATGACAATAGCTATTAAACCGTAAAAAGGAGTTAGTACTATTAGCTCTACTATATTAATCTGCTACCAACTTTTGGTAATGTACCTTTCACCAGCGTTAGTGCCTCATCAGATGTCGGATCGCTTTCATCACAATTAGCTTCATAATGAGCCTCAAAATCATCTTCTCCCGTACAGCAAAGAAAATTCATTCCAACGACCCAGGAAGGATGAATACTTAGAGCTTTTGCTAATGCTGTATGGCGTGTCATTGAGTCAAAACTTTCAATAGGTTGAGTTAAGATAATTTCTACTTGTGAAATTGCATCTTCTTTACTAAATGCATTACATATTTTTTTTGCATCTCCGCCCTTAATCGTGCCATTTCCGGTTTCGTTAAGCATCCTTCCAGGTTTCCAGTGTCGGTCTGCTTCAGTCAAATATTCATCTAACATCAAACCATTTTGGGAAAGATGATACCAAAGTGTAAGGCTAGAGGTTGCACAAACAGCTAAAACAGAACAACTAAATTTTTTAGATAGATGAGAAGATAGGCAAATTGCTACTGCTTTTTGTCCATCTTTATATTGACACAATAAGTCTTGTAAGTTTTCCTCGCGCTGTATCGAGAGGGGAATAGCTTCAGGATAACCAGTAGAAGCTACATCATACAAAACAGTATATCGATCGATGGTCGGAGAAACATAAGCATCTAGTCCAGTATCTGAAAGATAAGCAACTAACTCACTCTGAGATACTCCTTGTAAAGTTATATTGGAGTAACGAGTCCCCATAAAACATTCCGAATCAATAGTTCCATAACAAAACACAAAATTTTCACAAGTTCTATAGGATTGTTGGGTGTCACATTCCTTCGACCCAACCGCCAGCTCGTCTTTATGTTCTCGGATATTTGACCATCAACTTTTGTACCTCTTCCGCATGATAAGAACTGCGCGTCAAAGGTGTAGAAACTACCTGAAGAAATCCAATTTCTTCACCATATACCCGCCATGCATCGAACTGAGCGGGAGTGATAAATTCGGCGACGCCAAGGTGTTTGGCTGAGGGTTGGAGATATTGACCGATCGTGATGATATCGCAATCTGCCGATCGCAAATCTCGCATAGTTTGGCGGACTTCTTCATCTGTCTCGCCCAAACCTGCCATAATGCCTGATTTAGTATAAACGTTGGGACGATGAGCGCGCGATCGAGCTAAAACTTCTAAGGAGCGTTGATAATCGCCCTGGGGTCTCACCCGACGATACAAGCGGGGAATGGTTTCGGTATTGTGATTGAGGACTTCTGGAGCGGCGTCTAAAATCGTCTCTAAGGCTTGCCAATTGGCGCACAGGTCTGGAATGAGTACTTCGATCGTCGTGTGGGGTGAAAGGGCGCGTACAGCTTGAATACACGATTCAAATTGACCCGCACCCCCGTCTGCTAAGTCATCTCGATTCACCGATGTGATGACGACATGCTTGAGATTGAGCCGTTTGACAGCTTCTGCTAACCGCAATGGTTCGGTTGGATCTAATGCTTGAGGTTTTTTCTCAAAGTCGATATCACAGTAAGGACAAGCACGAGTACATGCTGGCCCCATAATCAGAAATGTTGCCGTTCCCGCACTAAAGCACTCGCCAATATTCGGGCAAGAGGCTTCTTCACAGACAGTGTTGAGTTGTAAGTCGCGGAGGATATCTTTGACATTACCGACTCGTTCCCACTGCGGTGCTTTTACACGCAACCATTCTGGTTTGACTGTCATAACTACGGAAAAAATATTCACAGAGCCACTATTCTAGCATTTAGCGAACATAGTAGCCTTGCATTCGCCCAAAGCCTAAAAACCAAGACCTACAGCCCTTGTGGGTTATCTTTGCCAGCGTATGGCATCGATCGACGCAGATTGTCGATAGCGTACTGAATATCTGGAGTAGGATCTACAGCAACCCAACCATTAGCACCCGGAGAGCGAGTTTCAAAATGTAAGTGCGGCCCGGTAGAATTACCAGTACTGCCGACTAAACCGATGACCGTACCTTGAGTAATTTGTTGTCCTGGTTGGACGGAAATCTCGGAAAGATGACCGTACAGCGTCTGCAAGGTATCGTTATGTTGGATGACGATCGCTTTACCATAGCCACCATTCCAACCTGCTGAAACCACAGTCCCAGTGGCGGTGGCAACTACTGGCGTACCAGATGGCGCACCAATATCAATGCCCGAATGAAACCGACGAGTGCCAGTTAATGGATGCGTTCTCCAGCCAAAGCGAGAAGTAGTCCGTGCGGGATTCATTAATGGATAGATTAATTCCGCGCGTGCTTCGGTCTCCCCATTATTAACATAAGCTGTCGGTGGGTAGAATGTTGACTGATTGCCTGTGGGACGCAATGTCGGCATGGCACTGACGCTAGGAATATATCTCGATTTTTTGGTAACGCGGGGTAAGCGCGTTACGGGTTGTACTTTAATAATTTGGGTCAGTGGGGGCGGTACGGGAATTACGACGGAAGCTTCTGCTGGAGCGTCAGTCGGTACCGAACTAATCCGATGAGGCTGTCCGAGATTCGATACATCGCTAGCAAACACGCTGGTAGACTTGTGTCGATTGCGGGCTGCCTCTGTTTCGGCGAAATGTTTGGCAGCAGCTTCACTATGATCGTCATCGATCCCAAACTCAGTAGCTTGCGCTTGAGCTGCACTGGTAGAGCTAGTAGCTCCAGCAGCAGTCGCGATAGTGTTGCTGCGATCGCCAGAAACGCTATTTACTTCAGCATTTTGGCTTAGATCTTGGTCTGTCTGCGGAGCTTGTCCGTGTGACGGATCGGGATTAGCAATCCGATTAGTGCCCAATAATTGAGTTTTTAATGTGTTGTTTGCTACTAAATCTTGTACGGTTGAATCCGAAGTCCGTGCAAGTGTAGTGTCAGCACCAAAAAAGGCACCAGCAATCACTAAAAATCTCAGAGATTTGTTTATACGCATAGATGCATTGGCAATTAGTACGGGGTAAAAGTTGAAATTGACGAATTTAACTTGAAGCCAGAATTCGTACAGTATATCAAGATATAGCACTAATTTATATTTTTTTTATAATCCTCAAGGCGGGCGCAGATCGACTGCCTCAACCTAGCTTCCTGCGGGCAAATGCAGCCAAAATCCGACAAAGATCGCGATCGATCTGCACGAGTGACAAGTGCTAGCACGAAAAAAGTCTCTGGTGGAGAGACTTTCGCGCTAGCTACTCGACATTTGAAAAATAGATCGCGTCACGATCGCGTATTGAAAAAGATCGATATTATTCAATCGAGTGCATACTCAACCGATTACCTCCGGTAGGCTTCGCCAACGGAATTACAGTTTTGGCTGCACTCTCGATCTCAATCCTCATTATCGCGATCGACCAAAGTGAAGTTTAGTATAGATAATATTAGAGAGCGAACGGCTCAAATCTAGCCACACTAAATCGCAATCTATATTTACAAGCTAAATAACTCAAAAATTTGCCGACAAAATTGTTTTAATTTGTCTGCTATTTCGGGTTGCGGTTGAATATCACCTTCAAATTGCCAATCGCTGACAGTCGATAATCGCCATTGTTTGCCACGATAATCGAATCCAGCAATCTCCAAACCGATAAAATTACGCGTAGACTCAACTTGCTGGCGATCGTCGTTAAACCGAATCTGGACTAAAACACTCCGACTTTGCCACCGCCGACTCCAACCAGGAAAATGAAAGCTAAAATCGATCGAATCCGGATCGACTAACTCTTGAGTATCGATATCCTCAGCCCACGGTTTCAAGTCTACCTTGGCATCGGGAAACTCACTCCGAAACAGACTGACTGCGGAGGCAATTTTACTCGTAAGGGTGATATCGGTAGCTTGTTGAGCGGCGTTCACAGGTCAAAGTTAATTGATAATTGAGAATTGAGAATTGATAATTGGTAATTACATCTTGCTGAGAGGATGTCTGAGAAGTCTAACTGCGAGTGAGGTGGTAGTAGCGATCGGTAAAATCTCAATCGGCACGGGAAAGGCAATGCTAGCGAGATCCAATCTCAGAATAACTTAGTTTATCATTCACCTGGTTTTGGCGCAGGTATACCAACGATCGATCCAAAAACCGAATGACTCGTTCCTTTACCCTTTACCCATTCCCCTACTTAACTAGGGATTTTGGCTTTGTTTGTAGATGTGAGATGTCACATTTGTCAACCACCGATCGAGCCATCTCATCTCTGGCACAAAATTATTAGACTATATAATGTCGTCGTTTGTCATGAGGATCGACCTATGGGTACATACGATCGGGAATTAATCGCCACCGCACGGGCTATGGTGGCACCGGGTAAAGGTCTGTTAGCCATGGATGAAAGTAATAGTACCTGTGCCAAACGCTTCGAGAAACTCGGCATTCCTGTGACGATCGAACGTCGCCGCACCTATCGAGAACTAATTATTGCCACGCCAAACTTAGCCGATTACATCAGCGGGGCAATTTTGTATGATGAGACGATCCGACAATCATCTCAAGCTGGCGTTCCCCTCGTCAAAATGCTTCAAGCCGCTGGCATGATTCCAGGGATCAAACTCGATCTCGGTGCTAAAGATCTTCCTGGCTGTCCCGGCGAAAAAGTCACCGAAGGTTTAGACGGATTGCGAGAACGCATTGCCGAATACTATCAAATGGGTGCCCGCTTTGCTAAGTGGCGCGCTGTCATCGCGATTGATGCAGCTATTCCCAGCGACACTTGTCTGATGGCTAACGCTCATGCCCTAGCACGATACGCCGCACTTTGTCAAGAGAGCGGCTTAGTGCCGATCGTCGAACCCGAAGTGCTCATCGATGGCGACCACTCGATCGAACGTTGCTACGAAGTGACCGCTCGCACTCTCCAAGCCGTCTTCGCACAATTACGCTTGAATCGGGTGGAATTGGACAAAATGATTCTCAAGCCCAGTATGGTGCTATCGGGTCAAAACTGCACAGAACAAGCGTCTGTCGAGCGAGTTGCCGAAATGACAGTACGCTGTCTGCGTGACAATGTTCCCGCATCAGTGCCTGGGATCGCCTTTTTATCTGGCGGACAAAGTAACGAACGCGCCACCGCACATCTAAATGCCATGCACACTCAGTTTAGCTCTGAGTGTCCGTGGGCTGTAACCTTCTCTTATGCCCGCGCCATCCAACAACCCGCCCTCGACTATTGGCATGGCGATGATGCCAATATCCCCGAAGCCCAAAAGCGGCTCTATCAAAGAGCAAAACTCAACGGAGCCGCCAGTCTAGGGCAATATACGCCCGAAATGGAGCGGGAGATAGCGATGGTGTAGGAGTGGATGGGTAGATGAGTGGATGGGTGGATGGGTGGATGAGTAGATGGGTGGATGAGTGGATGGGTGGATGAGTAGATGGGTAACAGAGAACAATAGGACGCTTGCGTCAACTATCCACTATCCACTATCCACTATCCACTACCCACTACATCTCGATCGAGTAACTACTAAAATCGCGATCGACATGTTGCAAGCCAGTACGAACGCCACTCCGCCGGATCCCCCCAGTAGTGATGTCAAAGCCGACAATTTCCCCGTCTAGTTCGGGAATAACTCTACAGGCATACAAGTTGGCTGTTTCTGGTAAAAATACGGTGGGAGCTGCGGCTGGAAAGTCAAACAAGGAGGACGAACTCAGCCCCTGCAATCCACCACTTTGTTGAGTTGTCGGCGCAAAGTCATACTTAGCCCAAGTACTGTAGACCAATGTATACTCATCGGCAGCCGATTTGTATAGTTGGGGAACTTCCATCTCAGCATAGAAACCAGGTTGACAGATCGGTGGTAGATATTCCCAATCTTCAAGGTTGTTATTTCTAGCTTTGAGTAGGGCGACAGCACCTTTTTTGCCTAATGCGCGCTCGGGATCTTTTGCCGAGAGCAACATATAGATCTGTTCTTCATGACGGAATAAAAATGGATCGCGCCAAGCATGAATTGTCAGATCTTCGGGGACGTGGTGCAGCTCGTATGGCGCATCGGGTTTAATCCGAATACTCGGAATCCGAAACCACCGATCGAAACTCTGAATGTGATGAGTGAAGGCGACGCCGATATTCTGAGTCATCCCATCGTCTGTGGCTTGATTTCTCGATGTATAGAACATCAAATACCCACCCTGAATTTTGATGATATCCCCGCTCCAAATCGACGTGTCATCCCACCCATGCGGATCTGCAC